>DATMYA010000023.1 GCA_035561135.1 Clostridia bacterium | reverse complement strand
TGGCGGAGCAATCGAGTCGAGGCATTCGGTGCGTATTGAAGCGACAGCGGCGTCTAAAAATCCGGGCGCGTCGCCGGCTGGGAAACTAGCCCAGTTCTTTCCGGAAGCGACGCCTGTCCGCATTCCTGTGCGGATCACGCGGATGGACGCCTGCGACGGTGCGGATAGTGAGCAGACGGTGATTGAGTTCGGCACGCCGCGCGAGGTGATCTTCGCTTCGCGGCTACCGCTGGAGTTCGCGTCCAGTCTGCGTCTCGAAAACAGCGATGGCTCGCTGAACACCGAGGCTTCCATCGTCGCCATGCAATTTCACGACGGCTCTACGGCGGTTGCTGCGCGGTTTGCGCACGAAGTCTCGAACTGGATCGTCAAGGCCGACTCGTAAGATGACCTCCACGGCACCAAACCTGCACGACATCGCGGCTGAATGGCGCGCCGCGCGCCGCGTCTACTCGATCTATGCGCCGTTGTTGAAGCGCTTCGAACTGGGCGTGAAGCCCTGCCGCGTGCTGGAATCGCCGGTGGACCGTTCGGACGCCGAGTCGCTCGCCTCCATGCGTGAGTGGCTGGAAGAAATGGATGCGAAATGCGGAGCCTCGCACTTGCGACAAGTGCTGCAGGCTCTGCCGATTGGCACGGAGCCTGTACTGCGCGCCCTCACGCAGCGCTACCTGGCGAAAGACGATGGCCTGGACGCGTATAGGGATAAAGTCGATTTCCTTCTGGTGCAGTACTTCTGCCAGTTCGCGCCGGCCGAGATGCACGAGCGACATCCCAAATTGGACGACATGGCGATCGTGCTTGAACCGGTGATCGGAGAAGCGTCTTTGCGCGTGCCCGGCTGGGCGGCGCAGGTGGAACTGCTTCTCGTGCGACTGGTGCAGTGTCACTCGCTCGCCGACCTGGCGCGAGAAGGAATTCTGGAACAGGGACGTGCGCTGAAAGAGAAAGCCGGAGCGATGTATTTCGGTTCTGGCGTGATGCTGGCGTTTGCGCGATACAACTTCATGCTTCGCAGAGCCTTTGCGCGATTGATGCGCGCAGACCTGGAACACATACGAGCGACGCTCAACGCGCTTGAACACAGAGGGGTCACCACGCTGGACTGCTCGCGCGCGGGGCTGGGCAGCGAGGAGTGCCTGGCGAGCATTCGCCGCGAGTGTCGCGACTGGAAAAAGATCTATCTTGCCGACTATGCCGCGGGAGGTGCGTTCTCGCTGCTGATTGCACTGCGCGAGTCCGCTGACCTCGCGTTGGCAAATGCGCCCGAGCCACCGAAAGCTGTGGAGGTGCTTGAGCCAGCCGTGACCGCGGCACCCGTCGCACTGGAAACAGCTGTCGCGGCTGAAACCCCAAATTCGCAAGTTCCTCGGGAGGCAGTCACAAACGAGGCGCCGCCGCACATTTCGAAGTCGCCTGTTGTGGCGGCCGAGATTTTTGAGGCTCACCCGCTACCAGAGCCGGCGCGCGTCGCAGACCCTGAAATTCCAGAGACTAAGATTCCAGAGCCTGAGATTTCCCGCGCAGTTGCGGTGGAAACGCGGCCGCCGGAGCGTCCGCCACAGGCCGCGCTGAATCCTGTCGCTCCAAAAAACGTTCCTCCGCAGGCGTCAATCGAGAAGATATTCGCGCAGGTGGAAACGACGAAGCCGGCGATGCCCATGGCTAAGCCGGTTGAAATAGCTAAGCCTGTTGAAGTACCTAAGCCCGTCGAAGTGGCTAAGCCTGTTGCGCTGGCCACTCCTGTTGAGGTCTCGAAGCCGTTGCGGCCAGAGTCGCCAGGCGTGACTACTACGCCGGTTGAAACGCCCAAACCGCTTTCGGTTCCGAAGCCGGTTGATACGGCCCCGCCCCTCCAGATTGCGAAGCCTATCGCTGAGCCGCCGAAGCGTGCGAACGAACCGGCAATGCCCGCCGCTGCGACAGTCGCGACTGGATCTCAGTCGCCCCAAACCGAAATTTCGAGGCTGGCTGTCGCGCCGGGCCCGATACAAAACAAGCCGCCCAATGTTCCCAAGCCGGTGCCGGTGGTTGAGACGCCAATGCCAGCGTCGCTTCCAGAGCTGGCGAGCGCGCTGGTTGTGAGCGGCGCAACGGACGTGACTTATCCGCTGCAAGACGCGTTGGAACGAATTGCCGAGCAGTTGTTTTTTGCGGAATCACAGAACGTACACCTGGCGGTGGCGACGGTGACGCTGGGCGGCACGCGCATTCTGTTGTCGTCGTGGGAAGTAGCGGCATTTCTGCGCGGCGGCGATGACGTGGCGGACATGTTACAGCGTGCTGTTGCCGTGCGCGCGGTTGTGGTGGAAGCGCTGGAACGATTGCGCCGAACGGGTGCAGCGCCGGACCTTAAGGCTGCATTGGGCGTGGCTCACGTGGAGGCCGCTGCCTTGCAGGAGAGTATCGCGCAGGCGCGCGATCGGAAAAATGTGGATGCCGCCGTCAACCTAGCGGCAACGGCCAAGCGGTTACTCACTTTTATGGATGAAGCCGAAACATGCTTGAGCGAACAACGAATGCGGGAGACAAAACGGTGAATCAGCCGAACGTACTTGTAATTTCTGACGACGCCGAGTTCTCGCGGATGGTTCTTGCGCGGTGGCAATCCGAGCGCTCGGTTCCGGCCTTCACAGTCATGAGCAGCGACTTGTGGAATGGCCCGGGCATCGCCAGCTATGACGTTGCGTTGGTAGGCCCTGTGCGTAGCGGACGCCTCTCGCCGGTACTGAAATCGCTGGACACGCCCGCGCACCCCACGTTGTGCGTAGTGGAGGACGGAAGCACGTTACAGCAGGTGCGCGATCAGCATCCGCGCGCGCTGACCATGCGGATGGCCGAGGGCTGGGCCGACATTGCCGTCCTGCTCGGCGCAGAGTGCATTCGCCGGGTTGAGGCGCAAACGCGGGCGCGCAAGGCAGAGCAGGTGGCGATCCAGAATACCCGCTTTGCGCAGCTCGGCACCTACATGCTCGACATGCGCCACGGGATCAACAACGCTCTCACTTCGGTGCTGGGGAACGCCGAGCTTCTGCTGATGGAGCCGGGACAGTTCACTCCCGAGGTTAGGGACCAACTGGAGACGATCCGCACGATGTCGCTGCGCATACATGAAATTCTGCAACGCTTCTCGTCTTTGAACAACGAGTTGCAGTTCGCTGAGAAAGATTCTCAAACTGAGACGAAGGGGATGTCTCAGGCTGCTGGTTAGTCTGGTTGCCTCTTCTGATATTGTATGTAAGTTGCTGAATCTACACTTCTTTGTTATGTGTGTTACGCGAGTTTTGCCGTAGCCGCTGGCGGTGGCTGCGGAATTGCACTCTGTTTCACTGGCTTTGTCATGGGAGAACTGTGTCCTCTTTGAAGAAAGTATTGATCGTTGACGATTCGCAGGCCGAAGTGCGGCTGATGCAGGCCTATCTGGAGCAGGCTGGCTATTGGGCTGTGTCAATCAACGATCCCATGAGAATCGAGCAGACGATCGACGTTGAGCGCCCCGGGTTGATTCTTCTGGACGTAGTGATGCCGGGTCGCAACGGTTTCCAGGCGTGCCGCGAACTGAAGGGCTCCGCCGAGTACGGGCGCATTCCGATCGTTATGGTGACTTCAAAGGGCAACGAAAGCGACAAGTTCTGGGGACAGCAGCAGGGTGCCGACGGGTACGTCGTGAAGCCTTTCACGAAAGAACAGTTGCTGGGCGAAGTTCAACGTTTTCTGCGCTGAGCGGACCGCGGCGGCACTCGAGAGACAGGCGTGAGCGAAGAAGCAAAATTCGAGAACGAAAGACAACGCGCAAGCGTTGCGATGCCGCCGGATGATTCTGCCGCGATGGTGGATGCGAGCGAGCAGGAGGAGCGTCTGCCGGAGCGCCAGTACTGCGTCTTCCGCGCCGGCCGCGAACGCTTTTGCCTTGGCGTGCTCGACGTGGAGGAAGTGGTGGAGTGGCCGAGCGTGACGCGTATTCCGCTGGGCCCGGCGTTCCTCGTAGGCATTTTCAACCTGCGCGGCGCCATCGTGCCGATCGTGGACATTGCGTTCACGGAAGTCCGGCGCGCGGACCTGCCGCCAAAGCATTGTGTTGTCGCGTGCCTGGAAGGCAAGGGCGAGCAGAGCGATGTGCGGATCGGCATCGCCGCCGACGAAGTGATCGGAACGTACACAACGACGGATGCCCTGCTCGTGGACGAGGCTCCTCGTGACGTACCGCACTGCTGTGGCATGTTGCGGCATGAAGATCGTTTGGCGCTGGCGCTGGATTTGAAGCGCCTGCTGGATGCGTTTCCAGTACCAGTGATTTGAGGCAGACGTCGGACGGCAGAGGTTAGACGTCGGACAGCAGACGACAGACGTCGGACGCGAGGCGTCAGCCACATGGCAGTTCAGGTTTAGAAGTGTGGATGTTGTGCGAGGTATGTGGTCCGAGGTTCTGACGTCTAAGGTCTGAAGTCTGAAATCAGAGGTCTGAAGTCTGCCGTCCGACGTCTGAAGTTGCGGAGGTTCTATGAAGGGTCGTCTAAGTTCGGCCGTCAGCATGTTGGTGGTCGTGAACCTTGTGGCGCTGCTCGCGGTGCTGGCGCTCGGATATGCTGCTGGCGCAAAGTCGGGCGGATTGTCGCTGATGGACCTGGGTGCGCTGCCGAGCACGGCAGGACTGCGCCTATTGGCGGCGGCGGCCGTGGCGCTGAGCGCGGGGCTGTGGATATGGTTCCGGCTGAGCAACAAGGTAGTGACGCCAATTCACAACCTCGTGGACTTCACGGAGCGGTTGGGTACGGGTGACTACAAGTCGCGCCTTGAGGTCGAATCGGAAGACGACTTCCGCTTCATGGCGGAGAACCTAAATCGCGCGGCAGAGCGAGCGTCTCGTGCCCTCTTCAACCAGGAAGCGCAGGAGACGTTGCAGCGCAGCGTGACGGACTTCCTGACGATCGTGAGTCAGATTGCGCGTGGCGACATGACGCTCCGCGGCAAGGTGACGAACGACGCGCTGGGTAACGTAGTTGACTCCGTTAACTACATGCTTGACAACTTCACGAAGGTGCTGGAGCGCGTTCGCAAGGGCGCCATCGACGTCTCGACGAGCGCGAACGAGATTCTCGTGTCCTCGGAAGAGATGGCGAGCGGCGCAACGCAACAGGATCAGGAGATCACGAATACGTCTTCGGCCGTGGAAGAGCTGACGGTTTCCATGAAGCAGGTGTCGAACAACGCCGAAGCCAGTGCGGAAGCCGCACGCCGCGCACTCGACGCCGCCGAACAGGGCAACCGTGCCGTGCGCGACACGCTGGAAGGCATGCAGCGCATTCGCGCTTCGGTGCAGGCGACGGCGAAGAAGATCAAGTCGCTCGGCGATCGCTCTCTGGAAATTTCCGAAATCATCAGCGTCATCAACGACATTACCGAACAGACGAACCTGCTGGCGCTGAATGCGGCCATCGAAGCGGCGCGCGCCGGTGAAGCGGGACGCGGCTTCGCGGTCGTTGCCGATGAAATTCGCAAGCTGGCCGAGCACTCGCGTACCGCCACCAAGGATATTGCCGCGCTGATCAAGGCGATCCAGGCGGAGACGAACGAAGCAGTCGTCGTCATGGAAGAAGGCACACGCGAAGTGGAAGTGGGCGCGCGACTGGCCGACCAGGCCGGCAAAGCGCTGGAAGCGATTTCGAGCGTCGTGCGGCAATCGGCGGAGCTGGTACAGGAAATCTCGCTGGCGTCGAAACAGCAGGTGCGCGGCACGGAAGGCGTGGCGAATGCCATGCAGATCATCTCCAACATTACGCGGCAAACCTCGCAGGGAGCACGGCAGACGGCACGCACGGTTGAGCAGATGGTGAAACTGAGCGAACAGCTGAACGAAGCGCTTTCGCAGTTCCGCATCCACACGGCAAACAAGGAGATGGGTGTCGCTGCGGCCGCTGTGTCGCGGTAAGAAAGACTGAAGCGAGTCGGTAGCATATGGAGAAAACCGCCAATCCGGTCATCACCGATCACGAGCTGTCGGAGATTCGCGCGCTCATCGAGCAGCGCTCGGGAATCCTCTTCGACCAGTCGCGTGAGCGGTTCTTCTCCACACGCGTGCGTGAGCACATGGAGTTCAAGCGGCTGGCGCACGGCGCTGAGTTGATGCGCGTTATCCGCGGATCGAACGTCGAGTACGACGCGCTGCTGGAACGGGTGCTGACGCAGGAGACGCGGTTCTTCCGCTATCCGGACGTGTTCAATGCGCTGGAGAAAAAAGTTCTTCCAGAGATGCATATGAAGAAGTTCTGGGAGAATCCGCGAACGCTAAGGATATGGAGCGCTGGATGCTCTACCGGCGAAGAGCCGTACTCGATCGCCATCAGCATCTGCGACACGCTCGAGTTTGCGGAAGCGTGGAACATCACGATCCTGGCTACGGACATCAGCAAGCAGGCGCTGCAACATGCGGAGCGCGGCGTGTATTCGCGCAGGACGCTTGAGAATTTATCGCAGCGGCAAATTGAGACGTACTTCGTGAAGGTGGGCGACCAGTTCATGGTAAAGCCCAAGATTCGCAACATGGTTTCGTTTGCGCCCATGAACCTGGCGCAGGCGGTCTACATGGGCCGCTTCGACTGCATCTTCTGCATGAACGTGCTGATTTACTTCAGCGAAGAGCGACGAAACGCGCTCATCCAACGTTTCTACGAATACCTTGAGGCCGGTGCCTACCTCTTCCTTGGACATGCGGAGTCGGTGGCGGGCGCACAAGTGAAGTTTCTCCAGACCGTACACGCCGACGCCCGGTTGCTCCAGCGGCCGATTCCGGGTGGGACGGTACGCGCGGCCTCCGCCGGCGAGGAGCAGCTATGAGCGCCCCCGGCCAGGAATTCATCGAAATTTTTCTCCAGGAAGCGAGCGAGCATTTGCAGTTCCTGCGCGAATACTCCGGCATCTTGCAGGATCCGTATCCTGCGCCGGACGATGTCGAGCGTCTGTTTATCTCGGCGCACGGCCTGGCAGGGACTTCGGGCACGTACGGCTTCAGGCTCTTCTCGGAAGTTTCTGGCAAACTTGCACACATCTTCCAGTACGCGATGAATGCAACCATCAGCCCGGAAGCATCCGGCCCGCTGGTTGAGTTCATTTCGGAAACCATCGCCGTGCTGGAAACTGATCTCCTCATGATCAGCGCCACCAGTGCTGAGGCCGAAGAGGACATCACAGCCTTCAAGCAGAAGTATCCGTTCGCGTTCCAGGCGGCGGCAACGCCCTCGCCAGCTCCTGTGGCGGAGCCCGAGCCTGAGCCACTGGCCGAAGCGACCGAAGTCGCGTCTGCACCCGCCTACTCGGACGAAGCGCCTTTAGGTCCGGAATTCGGGCCGGAGATGGAGCCGGTAAGCGTGCCTGCTCCGGTTGCAAAAGCGAAGGTGAGTACGCCCGTTGCTGCCGCCGTGGTAGATGTGCCCGACCTTCCGCTCGATGGAGAGGTGCCGACCGAGGTGATGGAATTCTTCATCCCTGAGGTGGAGGAACATCTACAGGCGGTGACCGAGTGCCTGTTGGCGCTGGAAGCGAATCCGAATCCCGAAGACATCAACCGCCTGTTCCGCGCCATGCACACCATCAAGGGATCGGCGGCGCAGGTGGGATTGCACCGTATCGCCACGGTCGCACACCACGCCGAAGATTTGATTGGACGCTTGCGCGACGGTGAACTGCGCCCCAGCGCACGAATTGTCGACCTGTGCCTGGAGTCGGGGGACACGCTAAAGAAGCTGCTGTATAGCCAATGGGCCGACGAAGCAGGCTTCCAGCGCACGGTGAAGTCGCTCATGGCGCGCATTGCGAACCTTGCGCCGGAAGAAAAGCAGGAGGGCGACAGTGCCGCGGCTGAGAATGCACCAGCAGAGGTAAAAGCGGGCGGCGAAGCGACGCCAGTGCTCCTGCCGACGCCGGACGCTGCGGCAAGAGACGCAGCGAAAGAGAAGGAGAAAGAAGACTCCGACGTACTCGTTACAAAGCGCGAGCCGACAGGCATGCCGCAGTCGAAGTCTGTGCGGATAGGGCTGGAGCGTCTGGATCGCATGATGAACGCGGTCGGCGAACTGGTTATCAATCGCACGCGCATGCTGGGACGACTCGCGGAACTGGAACGCCTGGCCGAGGTACTGACCTTCTCCAAGGCGCGCATGAGCGATAAGGTTGCCGAGTTCCAGGATAAGTACGAGTTCGCACGGCTCACGACCACGCCGAGCTACCAGCCTGGCGGACAGCACCAGGTTCCTCGCCCGTCGCCGATTCGAGATGACGGCTCGTGGGGCTCGGATGGGAACTTCCCATTCCGCACAGGGTATTCCAGTTACTCGCATACCTATGACGCGTCACTCGCAGAGTTCAGCGAGTTGGAGATGGATCGCTACGACGACTTCGGCATACTGTCGCGGTCGCTGACGGAAATCTCGGCGGATATCTCGGAAGTTCTGACGCAGCTTGATGGATTTGTCCGTCGCGTGGACTCCGACATCGATGAGTTCACGAAGCTCGCTCACCGGTTGCAGGATGAGATCACGCAAGCGCGCATGGTGCCGATCGGCAACCTCTATACGCGCATCTCGCGCACCGTTCGCGATTCCGCAAAAGCGGCGAACAAGCATGTCGAACTGACGCTGGCGGGCGCCGAGACCGAACTCGATAACAACATCATCCAGCAGATTGCCGATCCGCTGTTGCACCTGGTCCGTAACGCGGTGGCGCACGGGATCGAACGCACGGAAGACCGCTACAACGCAGGCAAGCCGGACGTCGGAAACGTGGCCGTGCGCGCCTACCATCGCGGCAACCATATCTATATAGAAGTGGAAGACGACGGTCGCGGCATTGACTACGAGCGCGTGCGCGGAGCCGCTGTCGATGCCGGCTTGTTCTCCGCAGACGATGCGGCCGGATTGAGCGAGCGCGACCTGCTCGACCTATTGTTCCATCCCGGCTTCTCGACGGCGCCGCGCAAAACCGAGTTGTCCGGTCGTGGCGTTGGTCTCGACGTGGTGCGCGCAAACCTTAACGCGTTGAACGGCGAGATCGAGATCGAAACGCAAAAAGGCCTAGGTTCGCGATTCACGCTGAAGGTTCCGCTGACGCTCATCATTTCGCAGGCGCTCTTTGTGCGCTGCGGCGCGCAGACGTATGCCTTCCCGCTGGCCTTTGTCGAAGAGATTCGCCGGATTCGCAACAGCGACATAGAAGATGTCGGAGGCAAACTGCTGACCAAGGTTCGCGATGTAGTGACCGAAGTCGTGCGCCTGGATGGTCAACTCGGGCTGGATGACGTGGAGCCGGTGAACGGCTGGTACCGGTTGGTCATCGTGAACGTCGCGGGACGGCAAGTCGGAATCGTCGTGGAAGAAGTTCTGCGCAAGGACGAGATTGTTATCAAAAGTCTTGGCGAATTCCTGCGTAACGTGAAGCTCTTCCCAGGCGCAACCATCGCGCCAGACGGCTCGCTGATACTGCTCGTCGATATCAACCGACTTATCGTGGGCGAGTCAATCGAGCGCCGTCCGCTGATGACGGCCGCGAATGCAGCACGAGTCTTTGCGCCGGGCGCAGTTGCGGTTGCCGCCGGCGAGATTCCGGTCGAGGCCATCGACGTAGTCGAGCGAGAAAAGGTCGTGGTGCTGGCCGACGATTCCATCAGCGTTCGCAAGTTTGTAGGACGAATGCTGGAGAAGGCAGGCTATCGCGTACGGCTTGCGTCCGACGGACTGGAAGCTTTGGAAATCGCGAGCCAGAACCGTTGCGACCTCGTCGTAACTGATTTGGAGATGCCGCGGACGAACGGATACGAGTTGATGCTGCACCTGCGGCAAAACGCTGCGACAGCGCACCTTCCGGTGATGGTGGTGACGTCCCGTGCGGGCGCGAAGCATCGAGAGCGCGCGATGAAGGAAGGCGCTGCGTCGTTCATGGTCAAGCCGGTGCAGGAAGACCAGTTCATTGCTGAAGTGGCGAAGATGATTGGCACGTCGGGTCAGGCGAGACCTGCGGGCGCAGTGGTAGGGCAGTAGAGCTTACATGATTCCAGGCGCGAAAATTCGGGTGCTGATTGCCGACGACTCGGCGTTCATGCGCAAGGTGCTGCAAAGCATCATCACCACCGATCCACAAATGGAGGTGGTGGGCGAAGCGCGTGACGGGCGAGATGCGGTTTCGCTGGCGGAGTCGTTGAAGCCGGACGTGATCACGATGGACATCAATATGCCCCACATGGACGGCTTGCAGGCGACGGAAATCATTATGGCGTCGCAGCCCAAGCCGATCGTGATCGTGAGTTCGGAATCGCGCGAAGGCGCAGACATTACGCTGAAGTCTCTTGAGTTGGGCGCGATTGATTTCGTAGCGAAGCCCTCGGGCGGCATTGACCTGGATATGAATACCGTGCGCGAAGAACTCGTCCGCAAACTGAAGATGGCGGCGAAGGTTCGCGTGGTGCGGACGGCAACGCGCTCGAAGCTGGCGCATGAAATCGCAACCAGCGCTCCGCGAACGGAACCGACTTCGGAACTGGTCGCGGCCGTAGCGGCGGCAGCGGCTGTCCCAAATTCAACGTCTGCAAACGTGCCTCACGCAGGACTTTCGGCGGCACGGGCAGCAGGGAAGTTCCCGATCGTAGTCGTAGCCGCATCGACAGGCGGCCCGGCAACGCTGATGAAGTTAGCGCCGATGTTCCCCCGTGATTTTGCCGGAGCGGTGATGCTGGTACAACACATGCCCGGCACGTTCACTTCGCAATTCAGTAAGCAGTTGGCAGAGGTCTCGCAGATTCGCGTAAAGGAAGCAGAGGTTGGTGAGATCGTGCAGGCCGGCACGTTTTACGTCTGTCCCGGTTCGCATCACCTGAGATTGTCTCCGACTGGCCGCATGACGCTCGATGATGGGCCGCGTATTTCCGGCTACCGTCCCTGCGCTGACGTGACATTAGAAACGGTCGCAAGCTTTGCTGGCCCGATGGCGTTGAGCGTGATACTGACCGGCATGGGAAATGATGGCGCGCGAGGCGTGCAGGCGGTGAAGTCCGTTGGCGGCCACGTTATCGCGCAGGATGAATCAACGGCGATCATATTCGGCATGCCGGCGGAAGCCATCAAGACAGGCGCCGTGGACCAGGTGCTGCCGATTGAGGCAATCTATCCGGCTGTTGAGAAGCGCGTGCTTTATCTTTTCGGCGCCGCCAGGGCGGGTGCGCTGTGAGGATCGGACGTCAGACGACGAAGAAACACGCCGTTCGCCATGGCGAGGCCGTAATCCTGTTCGCCGTTGGGCCGCATACGTTCGCCATCGCAGCGAACGAGGTTGACGAGATTCGAGACCTTCAGGGGCTGAAACCGCTGCGCAGCACGCTGGCAAAAGTGAAGCAGATGCTAGTGCGCGGGAAGCATACGTACTTCGTCGTGGACGCGAGTTTTCATCTCTGCCAGTTACCGTCGAAAGCGAGCCGGGTGCTTATTCTGCGGAATTTGCGAACGGCTGTGGCGGTGGACAGTATCGACCGCATGATGGAGGTCGCTGGCGTGCAGCCGTTGCCACAGTCTTTCCATGGTGATGAGCGCCGCTGGTATCGCGGGCTTACGCTGTTAGGAGAGGCGGTGGTTCCGGTGGTGAACGCGGCCGCATTTCTGACGAGCAGCGAAATCGGGCTGCTGCAACGGCAGATGAAGGAATCGGCAGTATGAGCACAAGCACGAAAACGAACGAAGGCTGGCGGCCGGGAGCGCGGCAGTTTGTGTTGTTCCCGCTCGGGTGTAAGCGCTTTGCGCTGCCTGCCGAGATCGTGACTGAGCTTGCGCGTCCGGACATGCTGCAAACCTTTCCGCATACAACGCGGCTGCTGACCGGAGTTCTGGTTCGGCGCGGACACATTGTTCCCGTGTGCGATGTGGCGCAAGTGCTGGTTGGCCTGGATGCGCCGCCCCGCAAGTTCTATCTGATTGCTACGCGCTATTTTGATGGCGGACGACATACGGAGTGGACGGCATTGCCTGTGACCGGTGAATGCGAATTGACGACGGCCGAGGTGTTGCCGCCAACGGGACGCCTGCCGGAGTATGTTGTCGGCCTGCTCTCGATGAAAGACGAGATTGTGGAGTTGGTGGATCTGGAAAAATTGATTGCAGCCGACGTTGCAAGCGCCAAGGCCTTTGTGGAGGTGGCGCGATGAGTTCGTCTGCCCCGACGGTTTCGAAGATTCTTGTCATCGACAGCAACGTGTTCTTTGCCAAGCGGCTTGCTGAGGCGCTGAAGAAGGAAAATTTCGAGGTGATCCACAGCACGCAGGCGGCATACGCGCTGACTATGTTGGAGTGGAATCCGCCGGCAGCGATTCTCTGTGCGACGAACCTGCGCGAGATGGGCGCGTACCAGTTGCCGAAGATACTGCACGCCGATCTGAAGACGGCTCACATCCCGATTCTTGCAATGGGCGAAGCCGGAGAACAGGCGCTGATGGAAGCGTTCCGTGCCGGGTGTGACGATTACATCGACCGGCGACTGGGACCGGAGAACATTGCCGCGCACATTCGCAGTTTTCTGCGCAGTCATGACGAGGGATTCCAGCCAACCCAGATGCTGGAGAGTTCCGAGACGGCGCTGGAAGGAAACCTGTCGCACATGGACTTGCCGGGCATCATTCAGATGCTGGGACACTCCAGGCAGACCGGCGCGCTGCACGTGAATGCGGCGGAGTTGGATGGCATCGTCTTCTTCGACCTTGGTGACGTGGTGCACGCCGAGAGTGGTGACTTCATCGGCGACGATGCGGTGCTGAACATCATCAAGAATTGCAACAACATCGAGAAAGGCGTGTACAAGTTCATCCCTGGCGACACGGCAACCACTCGCACTGTCCTGCGGTCTGTGACGGAGTTGATGCTGGAGGCATTGCGCGAGATCGACGAAGAGCGCGGCGTTGCCGATGGAGGGTTTTAAATGAGCGCGACCCCGGTTGTGTACTTCATCGACGATAGCGCCACGATGCGCGAAGTGATCAAGATCGCATTTCGCCGCGAGAGCATGAATGTCATCGCGTGCCACGATGCAGCATCGGCACTGGCGCTGATGGAGCAGAGCGCGCCGGACGTCGTCATCAGCGACGTCATCATGCCGGACAAGGACGGCTATGAAGTCTGCCAGCACATCAAGCAGCACGTGCGCTTCGGCAGGACGCCCGTGATCCTGATGTCGGGCGTGGTGAACAGGCAGGTTGCGGAGCGCGCATTCGCCGTGAAGGCCGATGAACTGATCCGTAAACCGTTCCAACCGCAAGACCTCATTACACGCGTGCGCCACTTATTAAACCCGAAGGCAACTGCGCCACTTCCCGCCGCGGCAGCGAGCGCGTCGGTGGCGGCGTTAAGCAGCATTTTCTCCGCGCAAGTAAATGGACGTCCGCCGCAATCGGCAGCGCGTCCGCCAATAGCAATGGCGGCGACGGCAGGAAGCGCGCGCCCCGTGCCTGCGTCTCCGTTAGTCTCCAGACCTGCTCCTTCAGCTATTGCAGCAACGGCCGCGGCAATCATGGGATCGAATCCGGCCGCTGCACCCGCGCCTGTCGCGTCGGTGGTGGCCGCTGTCCTAGCGCCTGCACAGCCTCGTGTGCCCCAACCGCCGCCCTCTACGCTCAACATGGACGCGACAAAAATGCGTCTTGAGTTGATGCGCCTGCAGAGCCAGATCAAAAAGCTGGAGTCTGAACTCGAAGCAGAGCGCGAATATTCGCAAGCACTCGAAGAGCACATCAAGACATTGCAAGAATCAGACTAAAAAAGTTCTACCACCGACTGAGAGTGCCGCCCCCGTAACGCTGAAGTGTTTTCGACGTATTCAGGAAATCTCCGGAAGCGCTGCCTTCGCGTTTTCACGGCTGAAATCCCTTGACCTTCTGTACTCTGCACGTTGAGACTGAGCTTTCCCGCCCAGTGCCTCTCGCACGGCCTGGAATCGTTGGGTAAACGTTTACACGAGCACGTGATAGTAATGAAAGATATCGCAGGCGCGAACCCGTGGGTGGGGTCGATTGCCTGCACCGAGGGACAATCATGCGGAAAATTTATTTACTTCTGATACTTGCTTTCATCGTCTCGCCGAACGCAGCCTTCGCGGCTGCACAGACCAAGCAGGCCAAGCCCGAAAGCAATGCCCAGCGGCAGGCATCCAAATCTATCCCCGGTGTGCCCGCTCTTGTGTTGGGCGTGGCGTGGTATCCCGAACACTGGGAGGAAGCGCGCTGGGAGACTGACCTCACCCTGATGCAGGCCGCCGGGATCAACATGGTCCGGGTGGGAGAGTTCGCGTGGAGCCGTATGGAGCCGCAGGATGGTCAATTCGATTTCGGCTGGCTGGATCGCGCCATCGCGCTCGCCGCAAAGCGAGGAATGAAAATTGTTGTGGGCACGCCGACGGCAGCGCCACCGGCATGGCTTACGCAGAAGTATCCGGAAACGCTGGCGACGTGGGAAGACGGAACGCGCGCGACTCACGGCAACCGCGGGCAGTACCGCATTACCAGCGCGAAGTACCTGGAACTTGCACGGCGACTTGCCGCGGAAATGGCGAAGCGCTATGGCAACAATCCGGATGTGATCGGCTGGCAAATCGACAACGAGTACGGACCTGTGTCGTACGACGCCGAGTCGCGCCAGCAGTTCCAATCATTCCTTAAGAGCCGTTACCGCACGCTCGCCGCGCTCAACAAGGCCTGGTCCACGGATTACTGGAGCCAGACGTACGACAACTGGGAACAGATTCCGATCCCGGTTGGGTACCACAATCCCGGCCTGATGCTGGAATGGAAGCGCTTCGGCAGTGAGATGTTCCGAAATTACCAGCACAACCAGATCGAAGCCATACGCGCCCACGCCGACCCGCGCCAGTTCATCACGCACAACTTCATGGGCTTCTACGGCGGATTCGATCACTACCTCGTAGCGCAGGAACTCAATTTCGCGTCCTGGGACAACTACGTGGGCACCGGACATCTTGATCCAGTTCGAAAGGGTGCGGCGCATGACCTCACTCGCGGCTTCAAGCGAAAGAGCTTTTGGGTCATGGAGACTCAGCCCGGGTCGGTCAATTGGGCGGATGTGAACAACATGCTCGATCGCGGGGAAGTTCGGCGCATGGCATGGGAGGCGATTGGACATGGCGCGGACGCCGTGGCTTATTGGCAGTGGCGCAACGCCCTGGGAGGCCAGGAGCAATACCATGGCAGCCTGCTCGGGGCGGATGGCAAACCGCGTCCGGTGTATGACGAAGTTGCGGAGCTTGGGCGTGAGTTCGCGAAGATAGCCGACGCGATCAAAGGCACCTCACCCGCGCCGCAAACGGCAATTCTGTATGACTACGACAGCCGATGGGCAATCGAGTTCCAGAAGCACAACAAGGACTTCGATCCAAACACTCACCTTCAAACCTATTATCGGCCATTGCGCCAGCTCACGCAGGATATTGATATCGTTCATCCAACGGCACCACTCTCGCACTACAAGCTGGTAGTAGCGCCGGCGTTGAACGTGCTGCCCGACAGTACGGAGCAGCAACTGGTCGAGTACGTTAAGGCCGGTGGTCACCTCGTGATTGGCGCGCGCACCGGCATGAAGGACGAGCACAACGCGCTGAAGCCTTCTCTGCAACCTGGCAAGCTGCTGTCGAACCTGCTGGGCGGCGAGGTCGCCGAGTTCTTCGCGCTGGAAAAGAACGTGCCCGTAAGCGGCGCATTGGGATCGGGCGAAGCAAAAACCTGGGCGGAAATGCTGCGGACGAGTGCGCCCGACGTCGAGGTTTTGCTTAAGTTCGGCAAGAGCAACGGATGGCTCGACGGGCAGCCGGCGGTAATTTCACGGAAGCTCGGTTCCGGACGCGTCACCTACGTGGGCGGTCAATTTGATGAGAGCATCATGGCCGGGCTTTCGAAGTGGATGGTCGAGGACGCTGGTGTGAAGCCTGCACTTGGCCCGGTTCCGTCCGGTGTAGAGGTATGCCGGCGCGTTAGTCACGACAAAGAGTTATTCATCCTGATCAACCACAGCCCAGAGGCGCAGAAGATTTCGTTACCAGCGCCAATGCGCGAACTGCTGAAGGGCAGCGAACCGGCGGCCTTGCTGACGATTCCCGCAAACGATGTCGTGGTGCTCGTTCCCGCAGGCAAGTAGCAGGCTAGGTTTTTCGACCGAGGGCAGCGGTTATCCGCTGCCCTCATTATTCAGGCGAACAGGAATTCCTTCGTCTTCAATTCGCGGATGTTGTCTCGGAGCTTCGCCGCTTTCTCGAACTCGAACTTTTTTGCGGCTTCGCGCATGTCGCTTTCCAGGCGCGCGATGTACCCGTCAAGTTCCTCTTGTGACTTGAAGTCCGGCAGACCATCGGCTTCGCTTGTGAGGTCGGCGTAGTCGGCCTGCACCATCTGGACGAGCGACATGTCGAGAGCGCGAATGATGGTGGTGGGCGTGATGCCGTTCTCAACGTTGTAGGCTTCCTGGATGGCGCGGCGTCGATCGGTTTCGTCAATGGCCTTGCGCATGGAATCCGTCATCCTGTCTGCGTAGAGCACGGCGCGTCCCTCAAGGTGTCGCGCGCAGCGGCCAATCGTCTGGATGAGCGATCCGGACGAACGCAGGAACCCTTCCTTGTCGGCGTCGAGAACGGCGACCAGTGAGACTTCCGGCAGATCGAGTCCTTCGCGCAAGAGGTTGATGCCGATAAGCACGTCGAACTCGCCATTCCGCAGATCGCGGATGATCTTAATGCGTTCCAATGTTTCGATCTCGGAGTGCATGTAACGGCAGCGCACGCCAACTTCGCTGTAATACTCGGCCAGGTCCTCGGCCATACGCTTCGTGAGCGTAGTGACGAGCACACGCTGTCCGTTGGCGACGCGCGCTCGTATCTCGTGCAGCAGGTCATCGATCTGGCCGCGCACGGGGCGTATCTCCACCTGCGGGTCGACCAGTCCAGTCGGGCGAATAATCTGCTCAACGACTACGCCGGCCGACTTCGTTAATTCGTACGGGCCCGGCGTTGCGGAGACATAGACAACCTGGTTGACCCGGTTCTCGAACTCCTCAAAGGTGAGCGGGCGGTTGTCGAGTGCACTCGGCAGGCGAAAGCCATACTCGATGAGATTCTGTTTGCGCGAGCGGTCGCCGTGCCACATGCCATGAACCTGCGGAATCGTCTGGTGCGATTCGTCGATGAACATCAAATAGTCGCGGGGAACGTAGTCGAGCAGCGTCGGCGGCGGTTCGCCCGGCAGGCGTCCAGTGAAGTGACGCGAGTAGTTCTCGATGCCGTGGCAGTAGCCCATCTCTTTGATCATTTCGAGATCAAAGCGGGTGCGCTGGTGTATGCGCTGCGACTCGACCAGGCGGCCCTGCTTCTCCAACTCTGTTTCCCACCATCCCAGCTCCTCCAAAATCGATGCCACCGCGCTGGTCTTTGCTTCTGGTTTCATGACGTAGTGCGTCTTGGGATAGATGGGCAGGCGCGTGTAGCGCTGCTTCACGGTGCCGAACAGCGGGTCGATCTGTGAAAGCGATTCGATCTCGTCGCCCCATAGCTCGATGCGATAGGCGCTGTCCTCGTACGTGGGGAATATCTCGATGACATCGCCGCGAACCCGGAAGGTGCCGCGCTTGAAATCGTCGTTAGTGCGCTCGTATAGAATTTCGACAAGTTTCTTGACGATGTCCTCACGCTTGAACTTCTGTCCCTTTTCCAGGAAGAGCAACATCCCGTAGTACGCCTCTGGCGAGCCAAGGCCGTAGATGCAACTGACAGAGGCGACGATAATGCAATCGCGGCGTTCGAACAGCGACTTCGTGGCCGAGAGGCGCAGCTTGTCCAGCTCGTCGTTGATGGTCGCTTCCTTCTCGATGTAGATGTCGCCTGCGGGAATGTACGCTTCCGGCTGGTAGTAGTCGTAGTAGGAGACGAAGTACTCGACGGCGTTCTGCGGAAAGAAGTTCTTGAACTCGTGGTAGAGCTGTGCCGCAAGGGTTTTGTTGTGCGCCATGATTAGCGCAGGACGGTTCAACTCCTCGATGATTTTCGCCATCGTGAAGGTCTTGCCCGAACCGGTAACACCAAGCAGAACCTGATGTTTTTCGCCGTCAATGAGCCCGCGCGAGAGCTGGTCGATGGCACGGCCCTGGTCTCCCTGTGGCTTGTATGTGCTTTGAAGCTTGAAGTCCATAGAAAAAGGGATGCCTCTCCAGGCGCGATATCGGCCTCAAGGCTTCCTTTAATTATAGCTGCTGGGAACGAACGCTTCCGCCGTCCTCGAACGAGTGCTTATCAAGTGGGAAGCGGTCGCGACAGGCAGGTCGCCTTACCAGCTGCCATCGCCAATCAGGTATTCGTGGATCGACTTGGCCGCACGGCGTCCAGCGCCCATCGCGAGAATGACGGTTGCCCCGCCGGTGACGATGTCGCCTCCGGCAAAGACGCCTTTCTTCGACGTGCGCTGCGTGTCTTCACTGGCCTGAATGTAGTTCCACTTGTTAACGGCTAGATCCGGCGTGGTCGCCTGGATGATCGGATTCGCACTGGTTCCGGTAGCAACAATCGCCACTTGCGCCGGGAAGTTCTTCTCCGAGCCCGCAATCGGCACCGGACGACGGCGTCCCGAAGCGTCTGGCTCGCCAAGTTCCATCTGGATGCAACGCGCTTCTTTCAGCCAGCCCTTCTCGTCGCCTATGAACTCGATCGGATTCCAGAGTACGCGGAACTCTACGCCCTCTTGCTTGGCGTGATGCACTTCTTCCTTGCGCGCCGGCATCTCGTTTTCGCTGCGTCGATAGACGATGGCCGCGGATTTTGCGCCCAGGCGGAGCGAGGTGCGCACTGCGTCCAGAGCGGTGTTGCCACCGCCAACGACGATTACGTCCTTGTCGCGGCAGTCGTACACTGGCTCGTCGTACTCGGGGAAGCGGTTGGCGCGCATCAGGTTAACGCGCGTCAGAAATTCATTGGCCGAGTAAACGCCGTTCAGGTGCTCGCCCGGGATATTCAGGAACTGCGGCAGGCCAGCTCCGACGGCCACGAAAGCGGCGTCGTAGTGTTCTTCCGTGAAGAGCTCGTCCAGCGTGATGGTTTTGCCGACGACCACGTTGGTCTCGAACTCCACGCCCATGGCGCGCATGTTCGTGATCTCTTCGTGAACAATCTTCTTGGGCAGGCGGAATTCGGGGATGCCGTAAACGAGCACGCCGCCGAGTTCGTGCAGCGCTTCGAAAACGCGAACCTTGTGTCCGCGCTGGATGAGGTCTCCGGCGCAACTGAGGCCGGCCGGGCCGCTTCCGATGACGGCAACTTTCTTGCCGGTGGCCGGAGCGTTCGTGGGCAGGCCAAGCATGCCGACGGAGCGTTCGTAATCGGCAACAAAGCGCTCGATGTGGCCGATCGCCACGGAATTGCCTTTTTTTGAAAGGATGCAGCCGCCCTCGCACTGTTCTTCCTGCGGGCAGACGCGGCCCGTAACGGCGGGAAGCACGTTGTCTTCGCGCAGTTTGGCGGCGGCGCCCAGGTAGTCGCCCGCGAGCACGAGATCGATGACGTCCTTCACCTTCACGCCCACCGGACATGCCGCCATGCAGGAGGGCTTTTCGCACTCGATACAACGCGAACATTCGGTCGTCGCGAGTCCAGGCTGGAAGCCGAGGTTGACTTCTTTGAAGTCGCGCGCCCGCTCGGTGGCATCGCGTTCGGGCATGTTCTGGCGCGGTACCTTCATGCGGTCGCGCTTGGTAAGCGGGTTATGCGACATCACTTGCTCCTCTGGCCGCAGGCCGTGGCATGTGCTTCCACTTCGCGCAGCCTGCAGGAGTCGTGCACGAGTGCCAAATCCTTCTCGGGATTGGCGAGGAACTCCTCCAGCGAACGCCGTTCATTGTTTCTGTACATCTGGTTACGGCGTGTCAACACTTCGAAGTTCACCTCTTCGGCATCGAAGTCAGGGCCATCTACACAGGCGAACTTGCTGGTGTTGCCGACCAGCACGCGGCAACCGCCGCACATGCCGGTTCCATCGACCATGATCGAGTTGAGGCTGACGACCGTGCGAATTTTCCGCGGACGCGTCAGGTTGGCGACGGCGGCCATCATTGGCACCGGGCCGACTGCGAGGACGAAGTCGATCTTCCATCCAGCATCGAAAAGCTGCTGGAGTTTAGCGGTCACAAGGCCTTGTTCACCATGGCTGCCATCGTCGGTCATCATGTAAGTTTCGTCGCTCACGGCGCGCACTTCGTCTTCTAGTACGACGAGGTCCTTGCGGCGAGCCCCTTCGATGAAGATCACGTGGTTGCCGGCTTGCTTTAGCGCTCTCGCCGTCGGGTAAGCCATCGCAGTGCCGATGCTTCCGGCAATCACCGCGACGGTACCGTAGTTGCGCACCTCGGACGGGTGACCGAGCGGCCCAACGACGTCGAGGACGTAATCTCCCTCGTTCAACATGCTGAGCAGGTGGGTCGTCTTGCCAATCGCCTGGACGGCAATGTTGATCGTGCCCGCCTCCGGGTCGCTGTCCTCGATGGTGAGAGGAATGCGCTCGCCCTGATCATGCAGGCGGAGAATGACGAACTGCCCCGGCCTCTGCTTACGCGCGATGCGCGGAGCGTCCAGCACAAAAAGCTTAATGCCCGTTCCGAGCGTCTGCGTTCGGAGAATCTTAAACATGCTTATTCCTCGACTTACAACTGACAGTATCGGGGGGGAGTGACCGCAAGGGATGTGACACCCATCACTTCTCGAATGTTAATCATGTGCCTGCCTCTAAACCGCGTCTTCGACCGGATGGCAGGGTAAGAGTTATTCGGTGAAGCCTTCCCTGGCAGGAATTTCACCCTCTCGGCTCACCGCTCCCATGCCAATAGCCGAGGTCAGTTCCGAGGGGCTGTCGATGAGAACGTCGGGCGGATGTTTTTGCAGAGATTCTGGAGCGAAGCCGTAGGTCACGCCCAGGCTCCACATGCCGGCATTGCGTGCCGTGAGGACGTCAACCTGCGAATCGCCGATCATAAGAGTCTCTTCCGGCGCGGCTCCGGTCTCCTGCAACAGCACGCGAGCGCCAAATGGGTCAGGCTTCTTGGTCGAGAAGCTGTTGCCGCCATAGATTTGCAGGAAGAAATCATTCATGCCCAGACCTTCGATGATGCCGCGGGAAGGGTTTACAGGCTTATTGGTGAGCACGGCCATGCGGAAGCGTCCGTTGCTACGGTCGCGCAGTTCGGACAAGGCCTCGGGTATCCCCGCATATGCCTGGGTGTTATCGAGTTTGTGCTCGCGATAGTACGCCATGAAGTAGTGCAGCGCGTCCTTCACGAAGCGCTCGTCCTGCGGGTCGCCAAGGGCGCGGCGGATGAGCATAGGCGCGCCATCGCCTATGTAGGTGGCAATGACGTCCACCGGCAATTCGGCGCGGTCAAACTTCCGCAGCATGGCATTGACGGCGTGAGCAAGGTCCAGTTGGCTGTCCACAAGGGTGCCGTCGAGATCAAAAATCAGCAGCTTAAGGTGCTCGGCAGGAATCGAACGGAGTACGCGAATCATTGCCCATTCAGTATAGCGGTCGAGGGGCAGGTTCGCGTCGGCTCGGAGCAGTACCAGGTACTTCGTAATGCATCATTTACAATGGATTCAAGTTTCTTCCCGACGGCCCGGACGCCAGTGGAGTGCGTGGCGGGCGCTCTGATATCACATCGAGGAACAGGATGGCATCGACGAAAGAACAGAAGGCTGTCCGTGCGGGCAGCGCAGCCACCACCGCCGAAAAAAATTACGAAGGACTCACGCCGCAGCAGCTAATCGATCTCTACCGGCTTATGTTCCTCTCGCGCCGTTTGGACGACCGCGAAATTCTGCTGAAACGCCAGCAGAAGATCTTCTTCCAGATCTCGTGTGCCGGACACGAAGCTATGCTGGCCGCCGCCGGTGCCGTCCTGAAGGGCGGATACGACTGGTTCTATCCCTATTACCGCGACCGCGCTCTGTGCCTTGCCGTGGGCATGACTCCGCTTGAGCAGCTTTTGGAAGCCGTGGGCGCCGCCGACGATCCGAACTCCGGCGGGCGCCAGATGCCTTCCCACTGGGGACACAAGGCGCTGAACATCGTCACCCAGTCCTCGCCCACCGGGACGCAGTTCCTGCAAGCCGTAGGCTGCGCCGAGGCTGGTCGCTACTTTGCCCAGAACCCCGGTGCCGCAGAAAAGGCGGAAGGGGACTACCGGCAGTTCAAAGACGTCGTGTTCCACGGCGATGAAGTCGTGTTCGTCTCGTGCGGTGAGGGAACGACCTCGCAGGGAGAGTTCTGGGAATCGCTCAACACGGCGTCCAATCGCAAGCTGCCCGTTCTGTTCGTCGTGGAAGATAACGAGTACGCCATCTCCGTCCCAGTGGAAGTCAACACGGCTGGCGGAAACATCAGCAGGCTCGTCGCGAACTATCCCAACTTCCACTTTGAAGAGTTCGATGGCACCGATCCGGTCGTGAGCTACGCTGGTTTCAAGCGCGCGGTGGATTACATTCGCGCCGGGAACGGTCCGGCATTCGTGCACGGCCACGTCATCCGTCCGTACTCGCACTCGCTCTCGGATGATGAGAAGCTTTACAGGCCGGAGATCGAGCGACAGAAAGATGCCGAGCGCGACCCCATCACGCGGATGCAGCTGTTCCTGATCCGCGAGGGCATCATTACCGAGAGCGCACTGAACGCCCTAGAAAAGAGTGTCGAAGAGGAAGTACAGGAAGCGGCCGACCGTGCGCTGGAAGCAGCGTTGCCATCTACGGACAGTTACAAGGATTTTGTGTATTCGCCGGAGCTGGACGTGGCTTCCGGGCAATTCGAAACGCCTCCGCACTTCGAACTGAAAGTGGAAGGGCAGGCGAAGTCAGGCGCCGACAGGACGATGGCTGACTTGATTAACTCCACGCTTCGGGACGAGATGCGGCGCGATCCGCGGGTTGTGATGTTCGGCGAAGACGTTGCCGATTGCTCGCGCGAGGAGTATCTGTCTGATAAGTCGGTGAAGGGCAAGGGCGGGGTCTTCAAGCTGACCGCCGGATTGCAGTGCGACTTCGGTTCGGAGCGCGTCTTTAATTCGCCGCTGGCCGAGGCCAATATCGTAGGCCGTGCCGTGGGCATGGCAACTCGCGGCCTGAAGCCCGTCGTGGAGATTCAGTTCTTCGACTATATCTTCCCGGCAATGCAGCAGCTACGCAACGAACTGCCGCTTATCCGCTGGCGGTCGAATGGCAACTTCTCCTGCCCGGCGGTGATTCGCGTCGCCATCGGTGGATACCTGACGGGCGGTTCCATCTACCACTCGCAATGTGGTGAAAGTCTCTTTACGCACACGCCGGGCATGAGGGTCATCTTCCCATCGAACGCGCTGGATGCCGCTGGCCTTCTGCGCACTGCGATTCGCTGCGACGATCCGGTTCTGTTCCTTGAGCACAAGCGTCTCTATCGCGAAGCCTTTGGACGCTCGCCCTATCCGGGGCCGGACTACATGGTTCCGTTCGGCAAAGCCAAGGTGGTGAAGGAAGGTCACGACCTCTCGGTCATCACCTATGGTGCGACGGTGCCTCGTGCGTTGCAGGCCGCACAGCGGCTGGAGCGCGAACACGGCATTAGCGCTGAGCTGATCGATCTGCGCACACTAAGTCCCTATGACTGGGAAGCGATTGCGGCGTCCGTCAGCAAGACGAGCCGCGCGCTTGTCGTTCACGAAGACATGCTGAGTTGGGGCTATGGTGCGGAAATCGCCGCGCGCATTGCGGATGAGCTGTTCGACCAACTCGACGCCCCCGTGCGCCGCGTGGCAGCCAAGGATACCTTCGTTGCCTACCAACCGCTGCTGGAGGACGTCATCCTGCCGCAGGCGGACGACATCCTGAAAGGCATGATGCAACTGGCGCAGTGGTAAAGAAGAGGCACGGCTGATTGCCGTGCCTAGATTTCATCAGCTCAGCCTGTTCAGGCTGGATATTTTTTCGCTAGTGACGGCGCTCCGTTGAGTCGCCGAAAAGCCAATCGACCGAGATTGGGCCGCCACCGTAGAAGATCAGCATGAAAGCGATCGTCGCCAGCGCAAGCGGGAACTCATAGCCGCCCTTCAACCCCTGGTGCAGGTGGACTTTGAAGATGGCGACGAGCATGTCCAGCAATACTGCGAGCGCCGCAAAGCGTGTGGCAACGCCAACAATCAGCAGTATGCCGCCGATAAACTCGGCGCCGGCGGAAGGGTAAGCCATCCAGCCCGGCATGCCGAGGCTCGATACGAATTCAACGTGCTTGTGCATGCCTCCGAAGACCTTGCCATAGCCATGCGCGAGCATGATGATGCCGAGCACGACGCGCAGAACCATCAAAGCGACCGGCTGCACCTGGTTCAACCTGTTCATGCGGAACTCCTTGCTGCGGGCCTCGACCACCACGTCACGAACCTTGCCGCTGACGTTACCGTGCCGCCGCGCGCGTTCGCTTCTGTGGAGTCTCCGACGTGAATCCGTAAGCGATTTCGATGCCGCGTGCCGCCATCTCGTTCAGGAAAAGCTGCGCGGGAACGTCGCGCTCCTGCAGTACCGCGCCACGCTTCTCGATTTCACCGCTGGCAAGCATCTGCACCACGACGCTGGCCGGCCATGCGGTCGTGCGCATCATCGACGTCAACTTAGTTGCCGGATCATACTTGTCCACCATGGTGAACGATGCGATGCGGTCGCCTCTGTGCGCTTCCACTCGCATGACCGTGACGTCCGGGTCGTTGCCGCCCATCTTTTCCACGAACATCTGCTTCATCAGTTCGCGGGGAACAATCGGCGTCTTGCCCAGCTTGTACGGCTTGGTCGAGAAGAGGCCAAGGTTATAAAACGCGCGAATCATATGGACGTGCCCCGGATAGCGCAGCGTCTTCTCGAAGCACTCGCCCACGTTGCCACCGAACGTTTCAGGAAGCGTGGAGGTGCCGCCCGAGGTTTGGAAAGCTTCTAGTTCAGGGAAGCCGGGGATGCGGAACTCCTCAAGTTCAGTGAGCGGTTCCACGACGGTCATCTTGCCATTGCGCAGGATTTTGGCAGGTTCGGCGTATTCGTTGATGAGGCCATCGACCGAGAAGACGATCTGGTAATAGAACGGCGGGCGAGGGTCTTGTGGCAGTCCGCCGACGTAAATCTTCAACGCGTCGGCTTTACCGCCGATGCGCTTCATTAGTTCGCCACCCAGGATGGATGCCATGCCGGGCGAGAGTCCGCAGTCAGGGGCGAGGCTAACGCCGCGCTTCGCTGCCTGCTTATCGAGCGCAAGCGTCTGCCGCACCACGGTATTGTTGCCGCCTAGATCCGCGAAGTGGCACTTGGCGTCGATGGCGGCTTTCGCGAGTCCCAAATTGTAGAAATAGGGAACGGCGGAGAGCGCCGCGTCGTGATTCTTCATGAGCCGCGATGCTGCGCGCTGGCTGCTGGCGTCTATGCGTGCCGCGCGAACTTTCTTTGCGCCAGTAAGCTTATTCACGCGTGCGGCCGCCTGCTTGGCGCGCGCAAGGTCTTCATCGGCGAGCGTGACGGATTCAACGCGCGCGCACCGTGCCATGTCATAAGCCGCCGACGAGCCCATCATTCCAGAACCGATCACAAGCAGTTTCATTTCGGAGTCCCCCGAAAGAATGCAAAATAGAAAGCTTTGAATCGAAGCTTGTCAGCTTACTGCATAGCAAGCCTGTTTGAAAACGGGAAGCTTGGAAACGGAAGCTTGGAACGGGAAGCGTGGAAACAGGAAGCCGCCAGGGAGATTACCTCCAATGACGCAGTGCTGACGGCGATAACGGCGGCTACTTCTTGAAGACCAGGATCACGGCGCCGACGATGAGCACAAACGCTCCCGCGTAGTTCCATCGGAAATTTTCCTTCAGGTACAGCACGGAGAAAACCGAGAACACGGTCAAGGTGATGACCTCCTGGATCACCTTGAGTTGTGCGACGGTAAATCGCTGATTGCCAATCCGATTGGCCGGTACCTGGAAACAGTACTCGAACGAGGCGATGAACCAGCTGATCGCGATCGCTTGCCACAATGGTGCGTTTTTGTATTTCAGATGGCCGTACCATGCAAAAGTCATGAAGATGTTGGAAATTGTGAGAAGCACAATCGTCAGCATTCGGCGCTCGTCGTCCCTTCGGTATCCTCCCAGTTTATCGCGCCGAAGCTGCTCAACGGCGTCGTCCGGTCGTGCCACCCATCAGCGAGCCCAGCACGCCGCGCATGAGCTGCCGCCCCAACTGGCTGCCCACAGCGCGCGCCGCGCTTTTGGCCATGGCCGTGCCGAGCGAGTCCGCTTGGCGTCCGCCTCGGTGTTGCGTGCCCGTAGTACTGCCCGTACCCAGGCCGAGGCCGCCAAGCGAATCGAGCCATCCACCGCCTGTTTTCGTGGCGGTCTCCGTTGGCTGTTCCTGCGATGATGCCTGCGGCTGCTGTGCTTGAACCGAGGATGCCGCTCGCGCTTTTAGCTTTTCGTACGCGGACTCACGATCCACCACCTGTTCGTAGTGGCCGCATAGAACGGAGCTGCGAATGATCTGCTGACGGCGGTCCGGCGCAACTGGCCCGATCTGGCTCCGTGGCGGCACGATGAACGCACGCTCTACGATGCCCGGCGTCCCCTTCTCGTCGAGTACCGACACCAGCGCTTCGCCGACGCCAAGTTGCGTGATCACTTCTTCAACGTCGAGTTTGGGATTGGCGCGGAACGTTTGCGCCGCGGCCCTGACCGCCTTCTGGTCGCGAGGGGTAAAGGCGCGCAACGCGTGCTGTACGCGGTTCCCGAGCTGGCCCAGCACGGTGTCGGGAACGTCGAGCGGGTTCTGCGTGACGAAGTACACACCCACGCCCTTCGAGCGGATCAGCCGCACGACCTGCTCGATTTTGTCGACCAGTGCTTTCGGCGCATCATTGAAGAGGAGGTGCGCCTCATCGAAGAAGAAGACGAGCTTCGGTTTTTCAGGATCACCGACTTCAGGCAGCTCTTCGAACAACTCCGAGAGCAGCCACAGAAGGAACGTCGCGTACAGCTTGGGCGATTGCATCAGCTTGTCCGCGGCAAGAATATTGATGACTCCGCGACCGTCGGACGCCGTCTGCATCAGGTCGTCGAGATTAAGTGCGGGCTCACCGAATAGCTTGTCGCCGCCCTGCTGTTCCAGTTCGAGCAAGCCGCGTTGGATGGCGCCAATGCTTGCGGCTGACGCGTTGCCATACTGCGTCTTGAACTCGGCGGCGTTATCGGCCACGTACTGCAACATGGAACGCAAATCCTTGAGATCAAGAAGTAGCAGTCCCTGGTCGTCGGCGACCTTGAATACCAGCGCGAGCACGCCACCCTGCGTCTCATTCAGGTTTAGCAGGCGAGAGAGGAGGAGTGGCCCCATTTCGCTGACGGTCGCGCGCACCGGGTACCCCTGTTCGCCGAAGACGTCCCAGTACACGACGGGATATTCGCGATGCTTGTAGTCATCGATTTTGAGCAGCTTCACTCGTTCAACGATCTTCGGGGTATCAATGCCAGTTTGAGAGATGCCGGAAAGGTCGCCCTTCACGTCGGACATGAACACCGGAACACCGATGTCGCTGAAGTGTTCTGCCATGACCTGTAGCGTGATGGTTTTGCCCGTGCCGGTCGCTCCGGCGATCAGGCCATGACGGTTAGCCATGGCGGGCAACATACGAACTTCTTCGCGGTCAGACTTCGCGATAAGGAACGGCTCTGCCATTCAGGCACACTCCCAGCCACTTCTTGGATGTGCCTAAAAGGGCGAAGGTCTGCTCGGCGTAGCGCTACACCGATGCGAAAGCCGCTGGCTATCCCATTCCCATTTCGTCTGCTTCTTCGAGCGGAGTTCCGCAGACGCGGCAGATAACGGCCGAGCAGTCGCCGCAGGTTAGGGGATCACTGACTTCGCGTGCGCAGTTAGGGCAGTAGAGTGCCGCCTTGCCCTGATCCGCGCTGTTTTTACCGGTACTTTCAGCCATGAGGGAATTGAATGTAGCATAGTTGGATCGGCCAAAAAGGCGCGACAGAGTACCTCATACAAGGCAAAGGACGACGACCCCCCATGCGTAGCGATCCAGACGAGATTCTTCGAAACGAATTCAACCAATGGGCCGCGGAAGGCCGCGGCGAAGAGATGGAGCAGCACCACCTCAGCATTGCCCAGCAGACGATCCGGCTCATGGACCTGAAGCCCGGCGAACGTGTGCTGGACCTTGGCTGTGGCGCCGGGTGGGCGACGCGCATCCTGGCGCGCCTGGTAGCCGATGGGCCGGAGGGCCCCGGCCAGGTGGTCGGGCTGGACATCTCGGACGAGATGATCGTGCGCGCACGAGCCGCTTCCAAAGAGTTCGACAACGTGCTGTTCGCATGGGGTTCGGCGCAGAACATTCCGTGGCAGGAGAACTTCTTCGACAAGGTGCTGTCCATCGAGTCCTTCTACTACTATGCCGACCAGGAGCGCGCGCTCGCCGAGTTGTTCCGCGTCATGGCGCCACAGGGGCGGCTGTTCATCCTCATCAATCTCTACAAAGAAAACCACTACTCACTGCGATGGGTTGATGAACTGAAGGTTCCTGTGCAGGTGCGTTCCGAGCAGGAATACGTGGATATGCTGAAGCGGCACACTTTCGAGGACGTCCAGGCGATTCGCATACCTGATGCGACCCCTACTCCGGATGAGTACACGGGGAAGTGGTTTGCAAATGCGGAAGAGCTTCGTGATTTCAAGCGCATCGGTGCGCTGCTATTGACGGCGCGGAAGCCGGATTTCGAGTCGCCGCCCAAGGCATACGAAGTGCTCTGAGGAGTGTTGTAGAATCTGTCCGGAAGAAAAACCGCCGGTCTCGGGCAGGGGACCGGCGGTTCTTTATGTCGCCCCTTGCGGAGCGTTCCAGGGCCAAGTCGCTTCGAAGTGGCCCCGAAAGGTACCCCAGCACACGTGAGCGTGATGGGGCTGAAAGCAAGAGTCAGTCGAAGTGACGGTCTTCGGGCAGAAGGTTCGTCACTTTACTGAGGGGCTTGCCGTCAGATGCGTGGAGGATGCGAATTCCTCCGTTCACATTCGACAACTTGACGCTTGCACTTCCCGAACCCAGTCGCGCTTCCAACGCCGAACCGACGAACCGCCCTTTCTGTACTGGAATATTGAAATCATTGTTGATGCCGCCGTGCACGGTCGAGGCCTTTACGTCGGCACTGGCATCCGAGGGTAGCGTCAACTCTACCGCACCGTTCACGCAGTCCAGGCGGATGGCGTCAGCATTGGAGATTCTGCTGACCAGGGCTTTCACCTCGCCATTGATGGAAGAGAGTTTTACGGCGCTGCCGAGGTCGCGACCGACGGTGCTGCCGTTGATGGAATTTGCGCGGACTTCGCCCTGCACGCCTTCAACAGTCACGTTGCCGTTGATGGTTTCGATCTTGTCGAGGAGCGCGCGACGGGGCACCTTCAGCGTGTAGTCGATCTTCGCCGGATTGTTGTAGGACCCCTCGTGCTCTGGATAACGCGTACGGACATCGACCGAATTCGCTTCGGCCGTGACCTCAATTCTCGCTTCGTCCAGGCGCTGACGATCCCGCGCACGCTTTACGGCGTCCACCTGAACTTCGTTGCGGTCCCAGGCCGTCACTGTCACGGAACCGTTGATGTTCTTCAGACTGACGCGGCCATCTGCCGTTAGCGTATATGTCTTGTGAAACTCCTCGCGTTCTTCTGCCTGAGCCGCGCCTGCGGCCAGCAACGCGAATATCGTACCGATTACGAGACCCCACAAAGTCGATTTACGATTCGTCGCCATGTTCTGTCTCCTGCCGCGTTAGACGACTCACCTTAGATTTGGTGAGAACAATTTTCGTGCAAAACAAAAGGCGCGGCCGTAGCCGCGCCGGAACTGCCGTTGCCCAAGTGCCTAGTCGCGGAACCGGTAGCGGAAAAGGTGGTACGTTGCCGCCACACCGTCTTTCCAGCTGATCTTCTTCCCCTCGGCATAGGTGCGACCGTGGTAGACGATGGGGACTTCGTAGATGCGCGCGCCCACCTTCGCCAACTTTACGGTCAACTCAGTCTCCAGACTGAAGCGGTCGCTCTTGATGTTGATCCTGTCCAGCACCTCGCGGGTAAAGACCTTGTAGCAGGCGGTGACATCGTTGAGCGCCAGGTTGGTCAGCATGTTGCACATGATGGAGAAGCAGCGGTTCAGCACGTAGCGGTAGAAGCGTGGCACCCTGTGTGCGCCTTCGTGGAATCGGTTGCCGAAAACGGCGTCGGCGTGGCCGTCCAGAATAGGCTTCAGCAGCTCGGGATAATCCTTAGGATCATATTCAAGGTCGGCATCCTGGATGAGCACAAGGTCGCCGCTGGCGTGTCTCAGGGCAGTGCGGACCCCAGCGCCTTTCCCCATATTCTTCTCGTGCAAGACTAGTTTGACGGTGTTGCCGTCGCGCCCGAACAGCGATGCTAGATCCATCTCCTGAAGGTATTCGCGCGTGCCGTCCGTCGAAAGATCGTCAACGATGACGAGTTCTTTGGCGAGATGTCCAACGTCCTGTCGCATCACGATCTGAAGCAGGTTCATTACCGTGCGGCGTTCGTTGTATACCGGGACAATAATGGAGAGCGTCGTGTAAACCGGACGAACCGCCTCCTCCAGCGGGTGCGCCGCAGTGCTCCAGCGGTCTCGGTTTGCCGTACCAGCTTCTGTGGACAAAACAACCTCCTGGCCGTCATGCAAATGCCACGCGCTCTACGCGAGAGTTCCATAGTACCTTGATTGGTCCTGCAATGAAACGCCCGCGAGGCGTGCAGGAGTGAATGGTAATCCCACTCTAGATGCCGCAACTGTGGACAGAGTATGCCGCAACCCTGAACCTTCGAATGCCGCAGCTTACGGGAGGTGAGTACGCAAACGTGAGCTTCTGTCGCGGTTTGACACCCTCTCGCGGGCGGCCTAAACTTCCCAAATACGCCATTGGATACGCCTGTGACAGGCATCACAGCCGCAACGTTTGTGGCTTTGAGAAACTACACGGTTACGTTCCCGAGCGAGGTATCGATGGGCTGGATAGAGAACCGATTCGAAAAAAACTTCATTACCACTACGGTAGACTACGTATTCAGCTGGGCTCGCAAATCCTCTATTTGGCCTATGACATTCGGCCTTGCCTGCTGCGCCATCGAGATGATCGCCGCCTCCACGGCACGGTTTGATATCGCCCGTTTCGGATCGGAAGTTTTCCGTCCGAGCCCACGCCACAGCGATCTGATGATCGTTGCAGGAACCGTTACCCTAAAAATGGCTCCGGTGGTCAAGCGCATTTACGACCAGATGCCCGATCCTAAGTGGGTTATCTCCATGGGCGCATGCGCCTCGGTTGGTGGACCGTTCAACACGTATGCGACGCTGCAAGGCGTGGACCGCATCGTGCCCGTCGACGTCTATGTGGTGGGATGCCCTCCGCGTCCGGAAAACCTGTTCTACGCGTTGCTTAAACTGCAGGACAAAATCGACACAATGTCCATTGCCAAGCGGCCTACCGAAGTCCGGCTGAACGAAGACATGGTCGAGAGCTTCAAGCGCCAGGTGATGGTCGCGCAGACGCTTCAGCCGAAGGAATATTCCGACCGCGCCTGACCTGAGGGAAAGAAGAATGAATCAGCACAGCCGATCGGCTGTGCTTTTTTGTGGGGCTCGTACGCGGATACATAAATTAGAAGACGTATATTAAAAACAATATATGCATTCGGCATTCGGCATATATACTTGTAAATCTTCAGAAGTACGCAGGACTTAGCGGCTTGTATGACTCAAGGTGCGGTGGCATCAGACTTGCTCAACAGCAGTGGGGAGTCGCCGACTTCTACGCGAATTCCACAGCAGCGTCCACCGCGCAGGCAGATGACGAAAGACTTCCAAATTCGGTTCTCGGCCTTGCTCCTCGCCGTTCTCACGGTTTCTGCTGTCAGCTTTGCGTGGATCAACTACAACAAGGAGCACCAGTACGAAGCTCCGTATGACGGCGTCTGGTGGGTAGAGCAGAACGACAGAGTACATGCGCAACGCGTAGATCCGGACGGTCCGGGCGAAAAGGCAGGCATCAAGCGCGGGGACGTGCTCGTGGCCGTCAACGGCGTGAATGTAGCGAACAGCGCTGGCATCACGCGGCAGATGTACCGCACCGGCATCTGGTCCAAAGCGACGTATTCACTACTCCGCAACTCTGTCCCGGTTGAAGCGCCGCTCATTCTCGCACCGGCCGATAAGTCGATGAACCTCGGACTTCGGTTCATCGCGCTGATTTATCTGGGGATTGGCCTCTACGTGCTGCTCCGACGCTGGACCGCCCCAAAATCCACGCACTTCTATCTATTCTGCCTTGTTTCCTTCGTCTTCTACTCGTTCCATTTTACGGGGAAGCTGAACCAGTTCGACTGGATCGTTTACTGGTCCAATGTGACGGCCTGGGTGCTGCAGCCAGCGATGTTCCTGCACTTTGCGCTCACGTTCCCTGAGGTGAAAGCAATCGTGAAGCGCCACCGCTGGATCGTTCCCGCGGTATACGTTCCGGCGCTGCTGCTGCTCACGCTGCACCTGTTGGTCATCAACGTGTTCGCGCCGAGTGAGATTCTGCGCTGGAACATGGATCGCCTGCAGATGCTCTATCTGGCGTCGTTCTTCGTGCTGGCGGCCGGAGTGCTTTTACATAGCTATCGCCACGCGGGTACGCCGATTCTGCGCCAGCAGATGAAGTGGGTGACGCGCGGCACGCTTCTTGCGGTGTTGCCGTTCACTGCCTTCTATGTCATCCCGTACCTGAACGGCAGCGTGCCGACGCTGGCGATGAAAATCAGCGTGCTGTCGCTGGTGTTCCTGCCGCTGACGTTCGGCTACGCCATCTTCCGCTATCGGTTAATGGATGTTGACCTGATCTTTAAGCGCGGCATGGCCTACACGATCGCCGCCGCCGCGATCGCAGGCGTGTACTTTGCCGCCGTCGGTGGCACAGCTGAACTGTTTCATAAAAGTTTTCCTGCGGCCGGGCCTGTCGGCCTGATTGCCGCAATTGTCGTGACGGCATTGCTTTTCGATCCGGTCAAGAACTGGATTCAGGACCGGCTCGACAAGTTTTTTTATCGCAAGCGCTATGACTACCGGAAAACGCTGATCGAGTTCGGACGCGACCTGAACTCGGAGACCGATCTCGACAAGATGCTGACGGCCATCATTGACCGCATTTCGCGGACGCTGCTGGTGGATCGTATTGCGATCTTCCTGGCCGATGCCGAAGAGCGCTTCACGCTGGCCAAGTCGTTCGGTATTTCACAAACGAGCGGTCTGGACCTGGCGTTTATGACCGCCGAACGGCCCGAATACTCGGCCGGGCACATCTTCTTCGACAATACGCACCAGGCAGTGCGAGAGTCGCCCAGCGCGCAGGAAGCGATCGGCCGTCTCGACCTGAATTACTACATCCCGTGTACGGTGATGAACCGCACGATCGCGATGCTGGGTCTCGGAAAGACTTCACAAGGCGACTTCCTCTCCAGTGAAGATGTGGAGCTGCTGGAAACGGTGGCCGGATATATCGGCATCGCCTTGCAAAATGCGCGGCTCTACGCCTCGCTGGAGCAGAAAGCCCAGCAGTACGAACGCCTGAAGGAGTTCAACGAGAACATTGTTGAATCCATCAGCGTCGGCGTATTTGCTGTCGATCTGGACGACCGCATTGAGTCGTGGAACTCGCAAATGGAAGTGATGTACGCGCTGCCGCGCGTGGATGCGTTGATGAAGCCGATCAGCGAAGTTCTGCCGGTCTCCTTCTGCGAGGAGTTCTACCGTGTGCGCCAGAATCCGGGTGTGCACAATCTTTACAAGTTCCGCCTGGGCACGACCGTGGGCGATACGCGCACGGTCAATGTGGCCATTGCACCACTGGTTGCGAAGGACTTCAAAGTCATAGGCCGCTTGATTATCGTTGACGACATCACGGAACGCATCGAGTTGGAAGCTCAGCTCTCGCAGGCGGACAAGATGTCGTCCATCGGACTGCTGGCGGCGGGCGTGGCGCACGAAGTCAATACGCCATTGGCCGTAATCTCCAGCTATGCGCAGATGCTGACGAAGCAGTTGAAGGGCGACGAGAAACGCTCTGCCCTTCTGGACAAGATTACGCAGCAGACCTTCCGCGCCTCGGAGATCGTCAACAACCTGCTGAACTTTTCTCGTACGAGCGGCACCGAGTTCAGCGCCGTCGACCTGAACCGAATCATTCACGATACGCTCGCGCTGCTTGAACACCAGTTCAAGGTCGCGGGGATCAAGGTTCATGGCGAACTGGCTCCCGAGCTTCCGCCGATTCTCGGAAACCCAGGCAAGCTGCAGCAGGTGTTCCTGAACCTTTTCCTGAACGCGAAAGATGCCATGCCGGCCGGCGGCACCCTGACCGTAAGCACCTCGAATGGCCGCGCCGTTCACGTTGCCGTGTTCGATACCGGCAGCGGCATTGCGCAGGAACACATTCACAGAATTTACGATCCGTTCTTCACAACGAAGGGTCGCCCAAAGCAGGGCGCCAGCGGCGGCGCGGGGCTGGGACTATCGGTGACGTACGGGATCATCCAGGAACACGCTGGCAAGATTCGCGTGGAAAGCAAGCCTGGACAGGGCACCAGGTTCTTCATGGAATTCCCCATGATGAGAAAGGCGGTCAATGTTTGAAGTCGCGGTAGCTCGGCGCGTTGCAGGAACGCCGGAATTCGAAAGCGCGGGCTCTATCCTCATCATCGACGATGAAGAGTCGATCAGGGAATCGCTCCAGACATTACTGGAGTTGGAAGGCTACACGGTTCAGACCGCGGTGGATGGCGAAGACGGTCTGAACCAGATAGCGACTCGCCCGTTCGACCTGGTGCTGCTGGATTTTGCGCTGCCCGATCACAATGGGCTGGAAATCCTGAAGGACATTCGCGAGCGAGATTCGCAGCTCTCGGTCATCATGATCACCGCTTACGGCACGGTGGAGAACGCCGTGAACGCAATGCAGGCGGGCGCAACCAACTTCATCCAGAAGCCGTGGGATAACGAGAAACTGCTGGCGGACGTGCGCGGCGCTGTCGGCCGCCGCCGGGCTGAAGAAGAAAACATTCAGCTGAAGCGCGCGCTTAAGCAACGCTACAACTTCACGAACATCGTGGGTAAGGGCGAGGCCATGCTTCGCATCTTCGACCTGGTGCAGCAGGTGGCCCCATCGCGTTCCACGATTCTTCTTCAGGGCGAGAGCGGCACGGGCAAGGAGCTGATTGCTAAGGCGCTGCACATGAACTCGCCGCGCAAGGACAGGCCGTTTATACCCGTGAACACCGGATCGATGCCGACTGACCTGCTGGAATCAACGCTCTTCGGCCACGTGAAAGGCGCGTTCACTTCCGCCATCGCCAGCAAAAAGGGCCTTTTCGAAATGGCCGACAAGGGCACTCTGTTCCTCGACGAGATAGGCACGATGTCGATGGAGACTCAGGCAAAGATACTGCGCGTGCTGCAAGACCGCAAATTCATGCATCTGGGCGGCGTGCAGGAAATGCAAGTAGATGTCCGGATCATCGCGGCGACAAACGTTGATCTGCGGCAATCCGTAAAGGAAGGGAAGTTCCGCGAGGACCTTTTCTATCGCCTGAACGTAATAAGTATCGACCTGCCGCCTCTGCGCAGCCGCAAGGAAGACATTCCGCTATTGGCGGAGTTTTTCCTGCAGAAGTTTTCGAAGGAGAATGACAGGGCTGTGAGCGGCTTTAGTCCGGAAGCTCTGCGACCGCTCATGGACTACAACTGGCCGGGCAACGTGCGCGAACTGGAGAATGTGATTGAGCGCGCCGTCGTTCTGTCCTCCGGCCAGACGATCACGCCCGACCTGCTGCCGGACAATGTCACGGGCCGCAGCGCGACCTTCCCTATGCTCGGCATGGCGATGGACGCTTCCCTCTTCGACATCCTCGAGGATTGCGAGCGCCGCATTATTAGCGACATGCTGGAAAAGTGTAACTGGAACCAGACAGAGGCAGCGGAGCGCTTCCGTATACCGCTATCGACGCTGAACCAGAAGATCAAACGCCTTAGCATCGAAGTAAAGAAGAAGGCTGCGCGGGAGTGATTTCAGCGCGGTTTTTGCCTTCAGGTCCGCCGGAAGTGTCGCTGGTCGCTCACTGCCCGCGTTTGATATAGTTCGTTGGCACTCGCACTCGTCTCCAGAGGCACTCGTCGCAAAGCATGGACCTTTTCTCGCCAACTAATTTTGCTAAAGAGAAGGTGATGGCCATACAGGAGTACGCAATCCTGGCATGGCGGTCGCTCAGTAATATTTTCGGTCATCCGCGCTACGTGGGAGACACGCTACAGCAGGCCGATCTCATCGGCGTAGGCTCTCTGCCGATCGTCATCCTGACCGGTTTTTTCACCGGCGCGGTGCTAGCGTTGCAATCGGCAAATTCGTTGGCGTATTTCGGAGCACTCTCGTTCACTGGCCAACTGGTTTCGCTTTCGATGGTGCGCGAGTTGGGTCCGGTGCTGACGGGACTGATGGTTGCCGGGCGCAACTCGAGCGGCATGGCTTCAGAGTTGGGTTCGATGAAGGTGACCGAGCAGATCGATGCGATGCGCGCGCTCGGTACCGACCCGACAAAGAAACTGGTCACGCCGCGCGTGATCTCAACGGTCGTAATGCTTTTCTTCTTAAGCATCATCTCCGACCTGGTCGGACTGGCCGGTGGTTCGATGATTGCAACGGTGCTGCTGCGCCTCGATTTCAATCAATACTGGACGATAGCGTGGCGGTCGTTAACGTTCGAAGATGTAGTGATGGGACTTGTGAAACCCGTGATATTCGGCTTCATCATTGCGACCATCGGCTGCTTCTACGGGCTAACCGCCAAGGGCGGTACTCAGGGTGTAGGCCGCGCGACGACCCAAGCGGTGGTTGCCGCGAGCGTGCTTATCCTGACAGTAGACTTCTTCGTGACGCGCTTCCTGATGGCGATCTTCCCATTGCGCTGATATGGCGACCGAAATTTTCACATCCGCACCACCGGTTAGCCTAACAAGTGATAGCCACAAAACCATTGTGTTCGAAGACGTTTCCATCGCCTTCGAAGATCGCCAGGTGCTCGATTGCCTGTCGTTCACCCTGGCGCGAGGCGAGACCAAGGTACTGCTGGGAGTGGCAGGTTCCGGCAAGACGCTGATCTTAAAGCTGGCGCTCGGGCTGGTGCGGCCTGACAGCGGTCGCATTTTTGTACTCGGCTATGAAGTGACGAGCATGAAGGAAGAGGAGCTTTTCGAGCTTCGGCGAAAGATAGGCATGGTGTTCCAGGAGAGCGCGCTTTTCGATTCCTTGACGGTGGAGCAGAACGTTGGTTACCGCCTGCTTGAAGAGCATGTTCCTTATGAAGAAGTGCAGGCGCGCGTATTAGAGGTGCTGAGGTTCGTCGAATTGGAGCACACGGTGGACATGTTCCCGAGCGAGCTTTCCGGTGGTATGCGACGCCGCGTGGCTATCGCTCGCGCCATCATCACGCAGCCGGAAGTGCTGCTATATGACTCGCCGACGGCCGGCCTGGACCCGGTGACTTCGACGACGATCGTGGAGTTGCTGATCAAGCAGCGAGACGTTTACAAAACGAGCGCGTTGCTCGTGACGCATCGCTTGCAGGACGCGTTCACCATGGCTACACACGTGTTCAATCCCGCGACCAATAGCATGGAACCGATCCCGGAAAACTCGGCGCGAAACCTGCACACCAACTTCATGGTCCTACGCGACGGAAAGAAAGTATTCGAAGGAACCGCCGCCGATATCGTGCACTCGCAAGACGAGTACATTCGCGAATACCTGTCTTAGGAGCAGACGCCAGTTGCCGGTGGTCAGCAGTGAGTCATGGATCGAGAGTCGCGGGCTGTGGGCAGAACAGTCTCGCGTAACAACAAATTGCAGACCGTTGGCTGACGGTGCACGCGGAAACCAGAGTCATCCTTGACCTACGAGTGATCCTGAGCGAAGCGAAGGATCCGCTGTTGTGCTGCTGGTAGGAACAAGCAGATCCTTCGGCCGCGAAAAACGCAGCGCGACCTCAGGGTGACACACACTTTTCGAATGACTTTGTCGGCGAAACTGCGGAGGGATGACTCCCCGCGCAATTCTTTTGGTATTTGCGGACCTCTTTTAACGCATCGCGCAGAGAACTTCGTTCGCTGCCTGCGATGCCTAGCCGACAAAATAGTTTTTGCAGGCCTGCTGGACAGCTTCGATGTCGAGCCGCGCCTGGCGACCTTCGTACTTCGCTTCCCAGCATATCTGCTGCACGATGTCGCGAGGGTGGCAGGGACGCAGCGGCTGCTGATATTTCTGCGTGATCTCAGAAGCTGCGCCTTCGATGACGCTTGCGTCGGGCTGCATGTCAGCGCTCTCGCATACGCGGCGGAATATCTCCGCGAACTGCTCGCGGCTGACACAATCCAGCTTGATCTTCGTCTGTATGCGGCGCAGGAAGGCGTCATCCATAAGTTCCGCCGGATTGATGTTGGTGGCAAGGATTACGAATACATCGAAAGGTATGTCGATCTTGCTGCCGCCCGCGAGTGTGAGGTAATCCACGCGACGCTCCAGCGGTACGACCCACCGGTTGAGCAGTTGAGATGGTTGCATGCGTTGGCGGCCGAAATCGTCGATGACCAGCAGGCCGTTGTTTGCCTTCATCTGCACCGGGGCAGTGTAGTACTTGAGCGTGTCATGGTACTGAAGGTCGAGCATCTCCAGCGTCAATTCGCCGCCGACCGTCATCTTCGGACGCTCGCAGCAAACCCATCGCCGGTCGGTCGTGTGCTTGTCGACCTCTGGTATTGGTTTGTGCAGTACGGGATCAAAGACGGTGATGATCTGGCCGTCAACTTCGATCGCGTGGGGGACGAGGATGCGATTGGATTCGAAAAGACGTGCGAAGCTCTCCGCAACACTGGTCTTGCCCGTTCCCGTGGGGCCGTAAAGGAAGACCGTCCGTCCCGAAACCGCTGCTGTACCGAGCTGCTTGAGGACGTGCTTCTCCAATACGAGATCGGAAAACGCGCGATGCACGTCCTCAGGCGTTATGTCCATTTCGCGAATCGTTTGCGCCTGCACACGGGCGCTGTAGTCGGCGAGCGATACCGGCGCGGGTCCGGCGTACTGGCTCAAGCGCAACAGTTCCTGCGCCCGGGTCTTGCCGCCGGAGGTCGTGACGAAGCGGTGTTGCACGCCGGCCAACATGCCGGTCACTTCCACCAGGTGCTCTTTGCGGAGGCGAATGAATAGCTGCTCGGCCGCCACAGTGCTCAGACGCATGAGGTCCGCGAGATCGACCATTGATATCTCGCCGGCGAGATAGATGATCTTCAGGGCCAGTTCTTCCAGAATGCTCCGTCGCACACCTAGATCTTCAAGTCGTTGCGGAGCAGAGATGGGTATGACAACTGCGTTCATGGGCGGGCAGCCTCCAACAGAAGGTGCAGCATTCAGTGCTGCTGGATTGTGTGGATGCAATCCGTGGGAGCGGAGTGGTCAGGGTAGGTAGATGTTTCTCACTCGGAAAACAGAATCTGCGCGATTCGCAGACCACGCGGGCTGGCGTCTGCCGAAAGCGCCTCGGGCAAGAGTGGGTTAGGTGATTGGTAAATTATTTGTCATCAATCAATTAAAAATAAACGTGAAAGTAACATACAAAGCAAAAGCCTCCGGGGTACCCAGAGGCTTTTTGGGCAAGGATTGAGCTCGTTTATACGACCGGCTCAGGTTTCTCGGGAGCGGGACGCGAGTAGTCGCACTTCACGGTTGGCGCTTCCTCGGCAGCGGCTTTCTTGCTGCGCCGCTTCGGCTTTTCGTCCGCATCCGCCGTCTTCCTGTTGTTGGGACAAACGATGACGTTGCCGCTCTTCAGATACTTCTCCAGCAGGTACGGACTGCCGCACTGCGGACACGGCTCGGGAATCGGCTTGTAGGCCGAAGTGAAGTCGCAGTTCGGATAGTTCGAGCAGCCGTAGAAGATGTTGCCGCGAGTGCGCGCCTTCTTTTCGACCAGCTCGCCTTCGTTGCACTTCGGACACTTCATGCCGATAAAATTCTGCTTCACGTACTTGCAATCCGGATAACCGCTGCACGACGTGAACTCGCCGTAGCGCCCGTGGCGCACGACCAGGTTCCGCGTGCCGCACTGCGGACATTTCTCATCGAGCGGAACATCGGGAATTTTCTTCGCCTGATCGAGGCGGCGCGTCGTCTTGCACTCGGGATACCCGGTGCAAGCCATGAACTGCCCGAAGCGTCCACGCTTCAGAACCATCGGGCGGCCGCAGTTCTCGCAATACTCCTCTTGCGAAGTCTCCTGCACGTCGGCCGTGTCGAGGTCTGGAAGATCAATCGGGTTCTCTTTCGTGAAGGTGCAGGAGTTGGGGTCCTTCTTGTCATAGGTGCTACATGCAAAGAAGGATCCGTGTTTGCCCCACTTTATAACCAGCGGCGAGCCGCAACGCTCGCACTTCTCGTCCGTGGGCTTCTCCATGCGCTTGATGTTCTCCATGTGCTTTTCAGCGTAGGAGAGATCCTTCTCGAACTTGCCATAGAACTCGCTGAGAGCCTCGGTCCACTTCTTCTGGCCGTCTTCAATCTCGTCCAATTCTTCTTCCATGCGCGCCGTGAACGTGGGGTCGAAGATGTCTTTCAGGTTCTCGACCAACAGGTCGGTCACGACCATGCCGATCTCGGTGGGGAAGAACTTGCCGCCCCTTCCGGGCGTCTTCTGCACGTACTGGCGCTCCTGGATGGTGGTGAGAATGGCAGCGTACGTTGACGGGCGTCCGATGCCGCGCTCTTCCAGTTCCTTGACGAGAGAAGCTTCATTGAAGCGAGGCGGAGGTTCGGTAAAGTGCTGCTCCGGCTTAAGCTCCCTGAGGGTGAGATTCTGGCCCTGCTCCATTGCCGGCAACTTATTCTTCAGCGCCTCGTCTTCGTCGTCCTTCGTGTCTTTGGATTCCTCGTAAACCTTGAGGAAGCCTTCGAACTTGAGCACGGAGCCCGTGACACGATATTGGAAGACTTGGCCGTTGCTGGCGTTGGCGTCAATTTCCACCGTGGTCTGATCGAACACCGCGGCGTTCATCTGTGATGCGACAAAACGCTGCCAGATGAGCTTGTAAACCTTGTACTCATCCTCGTGCAGATACTTTTTCACATCGTCCGGATGTCGTGAAACGGAGGTGGGACGAATCGCTTCGTGCGCTTCCTGCGCGCCCTTCTTCGACTTGTACTCGTTGGGCTGTTCGGGCAGGAACTCCCGGCCAAACTGCGAGCCGACGAGCTGGCGTACTTCGGCCAATGCGTCGTTGGAGACGCGAGGCGAGTCGGTACGCATGTAGGTGATGAGGCCGACGGTACCCTCTTCGCCGAGCTCGACACCTTCGTAGAGTCGCTGCGCAACCATCATGGCGCGCTTGACCGACATGCCGAGCTTGCGCGAGGCGTCCTGCTGGAACTTACTGGTCGTAAACGGCGGAACCGGATTGCGACGTCGCTCGCGCTTGTCTACGGAGCGAACAACCCACTGCGCTTCGTGCAGCGCCGCGACGATCGCGTCGGCCTGTTCCTGGTTCGCGACTTCCGTCTTCTCGCTGTCGATGCCGATGAATCGGGCATCGAACGCAGGCGGTTTGCCGGTGGTCAGGTGCGCGTCAATCGTCCAGTATTCCTTCTTATCGAAGGCCTTGATCTCACGCTCGCGCTCGACGATGAGGCGGAGAGCAACAGTCTGTACGCGTCCGGCTGAAAGCCCGCGGCGCACCTTGTCCCACAGCAGCGGCGACACCTGGAATCCGACAATACGGTCGAGAACGCGGCGCGTCTGTTGCGCATCCACAAGATTCCAATCGATCTCACGCGGATGCAGGAACGCGTCCTGTACGGCTTTCTTCGTGATCTCGTTGAAGGTGACGCGGTGGATTGCCTGGTCGCCGTTCTTCCTCTTCTTGGTGCCGCTGCCGTCGCCGCCGAGTTCCTGCGAAAGATGAGCGGCAATAGCTTCGCCCTCTCGATCGGGATCAGGCGCGAGATAGATGGCGTCGACGCCTTTGGCTAGCTTCTTCAGCCGGGCAACAACCTTCTCTTTGCCGGGAATAACGATGTACTCGGTTTCGAAGTCGTTTTCGATATCGACACCGAGGCCCTTCTTCGGCAGGTCTTTGATATGACCGAGCGAAGCTTCGACTTCAAAGTCGTTCCCGAGATATTTCTGGATCGTCTTGGCCTTTGCTGGCGACTCGACGATGACTAGACCTTTAGACAATGGAACCTCTTCGTACTCTGCGACTGCCATGAAACTAGCACGGAAGTCGGAAAATGCCCAACTGGGGTTAGTAGCTACTGAGTTGCTAAGCCCGCAACCTGAATAGCAGCTAATCTACTGAGCCGACAAACTGCGGCGCCGGGGCACGGAAACGGGTGGTCTGATCATTCGATTCAGGGCGGCCAACATCCGCCCTACTTCCCGCAGTTGCCCCTCAAGCGCCGAGGATTCTTTTACGTAGTAGCTCAGCAGCTGAGAAGCTTCAGAAGCATCGCACGTAGTTCTTCCCCGGCATCTGGCGGATTTTACCGGACATTTCCAACTCAAAGAGGGCAGAGAAGATGTCGGACGACGAGAGCTGCGAGTCGAATCTCTCTACGATTTCGTCTATGTGGATCGATTCATCTGCTTTGATTACGGCGAATACCTTCTTCTCGTTCGGCGACAGGTTTGCCGACTGATCGAAGAGCGGTGCGGTGACCGTTTCCTCCGAACGCTCTGCTTCGTCTGTTGCTGGCGGCTTCAGAAGAAGGCGTATCTGCGTCGGCAACTCCTCCCAGACGTCTTCCCAGGTGGCGACCAGCTTGGCACCCTGCTTGATCAGCGTGTTGGGTCCCCACGAAAGTTTGTTGGTCACGTTTCCAGGAACAGCGAAGACCTCGCGGGATTGTTCCAGAGCACAACGCGCCGTGATACGCGTGCCGCTGTACTCACCCGCTTCCACCACCAGCACTCCGGACGAAATCCCGCTGATGATGCGATTGCGAATGGGAAAATTGTGCGGCTGTGGGGTCGTGCCCATCGGGAATTCGCTGACGAGAGCCCCGCCGTTCGCGACGATCTGTTCGGCGAGCTTGCGATTCTCGCGCGGGTAGAGAACGTCTACGCCAGTGCCGAAAACGGCTACCGTCCGGCCGCCCGCGTTGACCGCTCCGCGGTGGGCGGCGGAGTCTACCCCGCGAGCCATTCCACTAAATATGATGAGCCCACGGGCCGCAAGGTCGCAGGAGAGTCGCTCGGCCATCCCCAGCCCGTAGGGGGTAGGGTGGCGCGTTCCGACCACGGCAATGCCCGGCCGGGTAAGTGTTTCCACCGCTCCGGTAACGAACAGCGCAAGTGGAGGATCGTAGATCTCCTGCAAGGTCAGGGGGAACTCCGGCGATGCAGGGGTCAGGACGCGCGCGCCTGCGGCAGCTGCTTTTGCCACTTCCGATTCGGCGGCGCGCACGGACTCGCCCAGCGCGATGGCCTGCGCAGCGACGGCCTGCAATCCGGCGGCTTCGAGTTCAGTGAGCGAGGCGCGAAAAATCTGGTCAATCGCTCCGAAGCGTTCCAGCAAACGTCTGGAGCGCGTGGGGCCGAGCGATGGAGTGAGTGACAGCGCCAACCACTGCAGATCGAGTGCAGATACGTCTAAGGAGGACGGGGCCGAGGACATCTTCTGATTCTCCGAGGAAGTGCGGACTGTACACGCCGCATAAAAACGTTGTCAAGGATGCCGTCGGCGATTGCGTGTAGAATCTGAAGGTAAGTTGTTGCGGGATTCATCTTAAAAACTTCTCATGCGCTCTCTTCGTATCTCCGCCATCTCGTTTTTGAATACGGCTCCGCTCATGTGGGACTTCGAGCACGAGCCCTCGCCGGAACTGAGCAACAATTTCGAAGTGCAGTACACGGTGCCGTCGGCCTGTGCGCGCGCTCTGCAGGAGGGCTCAGCAGATATCGGCATCGTTCCGGTAATAACGTACGCGCAGATACCCGATCTGGTGATCATTCCTGACATTGCTATCGCGGCAAAGGGCCCGGTTCGCTCGATTCTGCTGATCAGCAAAGTGCCGATCGAGCAAATCACGACGGTCGCGATCGATACGTCATCGCGAACCTCTGTAGCATTGACGCAGGTGCTGCTAACAAACTGGTTCGGCGGGCGGCGCGAGATGTTTCCTATGGAACCAAAACTCGGGCCGATGCTCGAACGCTGCGACGCTGCATTGCTCATTGGCGATCCGGCACTGATGGCGAGCACGACCGGTTACTACGCTTACGACTTGGCGGAGGTCTGGAGCCAGAAAACGGGGAAACCCTTCGTGTTCGCATTCTGGGCGGTGCGCAGAGCGGCACTGCAAGAGATGTGTGCGCAACTTCCGCTTGCGAAAATCTTCCAGCGCTCCCGCGACCACGGCCTTCAGCGCGAGAACGTTCGCACGACGGCGGAAGAGTGGTCGAGCCGGCTCGGTTTGTCGCGGGCATCGATCGAGAGCTACCTTACGGAGAGCATCCACTACTATCTCGACGAGGATTGCACCGAAGGTATGAAACTGTATTTCCACTATGCGGCTGAATGCGGAGTGATTGACCGGGTGCCGGATTTCAGATTGCTGTGAAGCAAGTCCTGTAAGATCAGATTGTTTATCACATCCTCATTTCCAACCAGCCCTCTTTCTACTCTGCATAAATCTCCAGGAGCAGAACCCTTTATCAAGAATTTGCTTCTAAGAGGAAGAGCTTTCGTTCCTCTATGTCTTTCTCTTTGCTGGCGTGGCTATCAGGCTGGAAACTGGTCCAGAAACTTGGTGGCTTTGCATTCATTATTCTCGGTTTGCTCGATAGTTCCGTCGTTCCCCTTCCGGGCAGCATGGACGCACTCACAATTGTGCTGAGTGCAGCCCGGCGTGATCTTTGGTGGTATTACGCGCTGATGGCAACGGCAGGTTCCGTCCTCGGCGGCTACGTCACTTACCGGATTGCACGCAAGGGAGGCAAGGAAGCTGTCGAGAAGAAGTTCAAGCGGAAGCAGGCGGAGCGTGCTTACCGCGTGTTTGAGCGCTGGGGATTCTGGTCCGTGTTCCTTGGCGCGATAGCGCCGCCGCCGGTACCAATGGTGCCGTTTCTGGCAACTGCCGGTGCGTTGCAATATCCGCGACACAAATTTCTGACGGCGCTTACTACGGGCCGGTTGTTGCGCTTCACGCTGGTAGCGTGGGTAGCTGCGCATTACGGGCGGCACATCTTCAGTTTCTTCGGAAAGTACTACAAGCCTGCACTGTGGACGCTTGTCGGACTCGCGGTAGTGGGCGGAGTCACCGGGCTTCTACTGTACTTGCGGCATCGGCGGCGGCGCAGGGAACAAGCAGCATCAGCGCTGCCGGATGACGAACTGAATAGATTGCGCAACACGGATTTCGTAACACGAGTTCCTCTGGCCGAGCATCCCAAACAAAAGAGGAGTTAAACCGATGAACCTACAGAAACTCGCACTGGGAACACTGCTGGCGTTCGCCGTTTTCATACTGCCTGCGACAGCGCAAACCAGCCAGACATCGACAACAAGCACGAAGGCCGAGCACCAGGCGAAGAAGGCGCAAAATGAGGCCGCCGAATCGACGAAGGATGCTGCCGGCGCGACTGCCGACACCGCCAAGCACGCCGCCGGCAAAACGTCCGGAAAGAGCGAAAAGCTGGACATCAACACCGCGACTAAGGAACAACTCGACGCTCTGCCCGGTGTCGGCGAAGCTTATTCGAAGAAGATCATTGACGGCCGTCCGTATCGTGCAAAGACCGATCTGGTAACGAAGAGCATCGTCCCGCAGAGCACGTACGATTCGATCAAAGATCAAATCGTGGCGAAGCACGGTCCGAAGACTACCGCAAAGGCCACGAAATCAAAGTCTCCCATGCCAGGCGAAAAGAAACCCTAATGGACCGGTTACGCAGGGCGGCTACGTGCCGCCCTGTTCTTTGTGGCATTCATCCGACGCGAACTTGGATTGGGGGTTGATTCGCGATTACAATCGTTCACTTGGAAGTGTGACGGTTCCTTCGCGCCTCGTAAGGCCCGTCTAGTGAGGCCATGCCGCTAACGAAAGAACAAGCTCTTGACATGTTTCGTTCCGATGACCTGATTGGCATCGGGATGGAAGCTGATGCCGTGCGCCGCCGTCTCCATCCGGAAGGCGTGGTCAGCTACATCATCGACCGCAATATTAATTACACAAACTACTGCACCGAGTACTGCTCGTTTTGCGCCTTCTATCGTCCTCTGAAGGGAAAGCTCGCGGACGAGGGATACATTCTCGATTTCGATACCATTTACGAAAAGGTGCGCGAGACGGTCGAGTTGGGTGGTACCGGCGTGCTGATGCAGGGCGGACTGCACCCCGATCTGAAGATCGACTACTTCGAGCGGATGTTGAGCGGCATCAAGCAGCGCTTTCCGCAGGTACACCTGCATTGCTTTTCAGCGTCGGAGATCCTTGCTATTGCCGAATACAGTGCATTGAGCGTCGAGGACACGATCCGGCGTCTGCGCGATGCTGGGTTGGAGTCGATCCCTGGCGGCGGTGCCGAGATTCTTGACGACGAAGTGCGGCAGAAGGTGGCGCGGCTGAAGTGCCTGACCGAAGACTGGATGCTTGTGCATCGCACGGCCCACAAACTGGGCATGAAAACGACAGCGACGATGATGTTCGGGGTCGGCGAGACATTCGAGCACCGCATCAACCACTTCCAGCACATCTACAACCTGCAGGAAGAAACCGGTGGGTTTACGGCATTCATCCCCTGGTCGTTCCAGCCCAAGCACACGGCGTTGGGTGGACGCGGCTGGGATGAGGCTACTGCCGTCGAGTACTTGAAAACATTGGCGATCTCCCGTGTTTTCCTGTCGAATTTTCCCAATGTGCAAGCCAGCTGGGTGACGCAGGGGCTGAAGGTTTGCCAGATGGGACTCCACTTTGGTGGCAATGACGTTGGCTCGGTCATGATCGAAGAAAACGTGGTTCGTTCGGCTGGAGTAACGAACTGTACAACCGAGGAGGAACTTAGACGCATCATTCGAGATGCGGGGTTCCGTCCGGCTCAAAGAGACACGCTGTACACGAAATATTTTTTGAACTAGATGTGAGACTGCCGCATGCCTCACCCGGTGATCAAATCGGGTTCGCACGAAGGTCTACCGTGCAAAAGCTGCTGCTGTCCGTCTTGATCGGCATAGGCGTGACGTTCACGCTCGGGTACGCTGCCCAGGTAATCAGTTTGCCGGACATGCTGGAGACACTCACCATCCCCGGAGCGTGGGTTGTGAGGAACGCCTTGCCAGAAGCCATTCGCCGCAGCGTGAATGCGACCGAGTACATATTCGCGGCCAACGCGATTTTCTATGCGCTGCTCGGCTACATCGTGCTGACCGTGTTCGAGGCCCCGCGCTAGCGAACACATGGCAACCGCGACACCCTCAGATTCTCTCGATCTTAAATCGCCACTTCCAGTGTAAGCCCAAGCCGGCTCGCCTAGGATTCTGTCGGTGCGCCAGCCTCTATCGGGTACAATCAATTGTTTTGGGTGGCGGTTTGCCCGTTTATTCTGCTCGGCTGGAGTATTCTTCTGCTTTCCTGCTGGATGTCCTTCGCCTTCGCGCTCTTACAGCCGCGTCAAAACGCGTTTGTGCAATTTTTGAACAGGCAAACGAATCAGAGTTTCAAGGGGCTATACCAGGCGAATGGTTTTGACCTGGCATTGCTGATTCCGTACTTCATCGTCCTGATTATTCTTGCGGCATACGGATTCCATCGGTACCAGCTCGTCTGGATGTACTACCGCAATCGCAAGAAGAAAGCGACGGAGCCGCCAAGCCGCTTCGCTGAGTTGCCGCGCGTCACCATTCAACTGCCGATCTTCAACGAGCAGTTCGTGGTGGACCGCCTTGTGGACTCCATCTGCAAAATGGAGTATCCCCGCGACCGGCTTGAGATACAGGTGCTGGACGACTCGACGGACGAGACGGTTGAGGTGGCGCGCGACGTGGTCGAACGCTACGCGGCGATGGGGCACCCGATCGTGTACATCCACCGTACGGATCGCTATGGCTACAAAGCGGGCGCACTCGATAATGGATTGAAAACATCTAAAGGCGAGTTCGTCGCCATCTTCGACGCGGACTTCACGCCGCCAGCCGACTGGATCATGCGCGTGATTCACCACTTTGCCGAGCCCAACATCGGAATGGTGCAGACGCGCTGGACACACCTGAACCGCGACTACTCGTTCCTGACGAACGTGGAAGCTATTCTGCTTGACGGTCACTTTGTGCTCGAACATGGCGGACGCTCGCGCAAGGGTGTGTTCTTCAATTTCAACGGCACGGCCGGAATGTGGCGCAAGCAGGCAATCGACGACGCTGGCGGCTGGGAGCACGATACGCTGACGGAAGACACCGATCTCAGCTATCGCTCACAACTGAAGGGCTGGCGCTTTAAGTATCTGCAAGACGTGGAGTGTCCGGCGGAGCTGCCGATCGAGATGACAGCCTTCAAAACTCAGCAGGCACGCTGGGCGAAGGGCCTCATCCAGTGCGCGATCAAAGATTTACCGAAGGTGCTGAACTCGCCGGTTTCGAAGCGCGAGAAGGTGGAAGCCTGGTATCACCTGACGGCAAACCTGAGCTATCCACTGATGATCATTCTCAGCGTACTGCTCCTGCCCGCGATGATCATCCGCTTCTACCAGGGCTGGTTCCAGATGCTGTACATCGATCTGCCGCTGTTCATGGCATCGACGTTCTCCATCTCCAGCTTCTACCTGGTTTCGCAGAAAGAACTTTTTCCCGGTAGGTGGTACAAAACATTCCTCTATCTGCCGTTCCTCATGGCGCTCGGCATCGGTCTGACCATCACAAATTCTAAGGCTGTGTTGGAGGCTCTGATGGGCCACCAGACGGCGTTTGCGCGCACGCCAAAATACCGCGTGCAAGCAAAAGGACAGACGAGCGCTGCCGCGAAAAAGTATCGTAAGCGCCTGGGACTGATACCGTGGATCGAACTGTTGATCGGAACGTACTTTGCAGCCGCGTGCTGGTACGCCATTTCGAACGAGAACTACATCACGGTGCCGTTTCTCCTGTTGTTTGTGCTTGGATACTGGTACACGGGATTGATGTCGCTGTTGCAAGGCAGGTTCGATACGCTGATGGGACGCGCTGTGCCGAGTTCGGAAGAGCACGTGAAGCCGTTCCCGGTGGGCGTGTAGGGCAATCTTCATGCGATTGGGTTTTTAATTTGTCAATTTGACTTCGTACCTGGAACCTCATGCGCAAAGTCATCATTCGGCTTGCCCTGGTGCTGTTGATGTTCGCGCTTGTCTATGGGATCTGGTGGTTTAGTCCCTACCACCAGGTTCGATCCTTCCTCGCCTCCACTGAAATCAATGCGCCCGCCGATCGTGTCTGGCAGCTTCTGACGGATTTCAATTCGTATCCGTATTGGAATCCCTATATGCGCGTAGAAGGGCAGGCGCGCCAAGGAGAGAAGGTTCGGATTACGCTCGGGCAGGATTCCAACGCCGTCAGTTACACCGCGCGGATCCGCGTTGTGCAGGCGAACCGGCAGATGCGCTGGACGCGACGTGTGGTGCTGCCAGGAATCCTCGACCGGGAGCAGCGGTTCGAGCTAGAGGCTCTGGACGCCACGCACACTCGCCTGACGCAGAGCGAGCGCTTCAGTGGAATCCTCGTTGTGCCAATGTGGAAGAACATCGCGCTTGTCGATAACGCGCGCGGCTATCGCGAGATGAACAACGCGCTAAAGGCCCGGGCCGAGACGCAGGACTAGCGTTGAAAACACGTGGAATTGAGAGCGCGCAGATTGTTACGATTCGCACTCCGCGCCGTCCAACGTGTGGAGCATTCCATGCCTATCCGAAAACGATATTCACTTTCTGTGTTTGCACTCATTGTGCTGATGTCGACCACCACGCTTGCGCTGGACCGACAGCCGAATTCCGATTACCGCGCGCGGCGCATGGCGCTGGCGAGCAGGACAAAAGGCGCAGTGGTGTTGATGTTCGCCGCAACTGAGTCTGAGGGCTCGCTGCACGGCTTCCGCCAGGACAATAACTTTTTCTACCTGTCGGGATGGGCCGAGCCCGGTGCCGCGCTGGTCATCGCGCCGGAAGTGGCCGCTACGCCTGAGCATCCCGCTCGTCCGTACACGGAGATTCTCTTCCTGCCCGCCCACAACGTCTCCCAGGAGAAGTGGACTGGGCCGACGCTCGGTCCGGAGAACTCGCGCGCCAGCGAGATTGCAGGCTTCGCACGCGTTGAAGTCCTCGACAAACTGCGCGACGAACTGGTGAAGGTGCTGCCGCAACCGCGTGCGCTGGTGCTGACCGACCTGGCGGAGGCGGGTGAAAACTCGCCAGCGACAATTCCCTTGGAATGGCTGCGCAGGGCGAACACGTTCCCGAACTACGGCTCCGTGCAGGACGTCAAGGCCCTGCTCGCGGAGATGCGTGCCGTCAAGGACGCCGGAGAGCAGGAGCGCATTCGCAAGGCGACCGAGGCTTCGAAGGCCGCGCACCTGGCGGCGTTGAAGGCAATCAAGCCCGGCGTTACCGAGCTACAGATTTCTGGGCTGATGCAGTACGAGTTCATGAAACGTGGATGCGAGCGCCCGGCCTATGCTCCCATCGTGGGGTCCGGAATCAACTCCACGGTGCTGCACTACGCCGACAATTCGAAGACGATCGACGATGGCGATCTCGTCGTCATGGACGTGGCGGGCGAGTATTCCATGTACGCCTCGGACATCACGCGTACTGCACCTGCGAACGGCAAGTTCACACCCCGTCAGCGCGAGATCTACGACATCGTACTGGGCGCGCAGCGCGCCGTGATGGACGCGTTCGTGGCCGGCAAATCCGTTCTGACCGGCAACAGCCCGGAATCGCTCTACAAGACTGCATACGACTACATCAACACGCACGGCAAGGATCTACACGGGCAGCCTCTTGGCAAATACTTCATACATGGCCTGGGGCACAACGTCGGACTGGAAGTGCATGACCCGGGTCGCGGGCCCTTGTCGACAGGAATGGTGTTCACCATCGAGCCGGGCATCTACATCCCGGAAGAAAAGCTTGGCGTGCGCATTGAAAATATCGTTCTCGTTGGTCCGGACGGCAAGCTTGTGAACTTGACGGCCGATCTGCCGCACACGGCGGATGAGATCGAAGCAGCGATGGAGAGGTGAAGTCCGTGCACCTCCTCGTTGAAATGACGGAACCTCGGATGAGCGCGTCAGATGGACGGTTAAGTTGTTGGTCACGAAGGCTCGTGACGCGAGAACGCACTTTGGCAGGCATAACGCACATTGGGTTTTGCCTGGGATTTGGTATGCTAGACACCTGTGATCATTAAAGTGCTATTTGTAATATTGGTACTGTGCACGTTGGCTCTGGCCGGTGTGGCAATCGCCTTCTATGTTCGGGTGAAACGCCATTTGTCGAACCCAGTCGATGGGCACCATCAGCACAGGCATGATCACCTGACACGGGGACCGAAGACGCCAGCGTCGTAAACGGCGGCCCCGCGGCAGTGTTAGACGAGTCGTTCGGAAATCTACTACCAGGAAGTTGTAAATGGCGAAAGCTGCGACTTACGGCAATCTTGCGGACCGCTCGCTGGTCCTGACAAAGCAAACTGCAATCGTTGTTGGCGCGAGCCTTGCGATTGCGATCTGCGCGCGCATCAGCGTGCCCCTTCCTTTTACGCCGGTACCTTTGACGCTGGCGAACTTCGCTGTTCTCGCGGTGGGCCTGTTGCTGGGCAGCAAGCGCGGCTTTGCAGCCGCGGCGCTGTATCTGGCGCAGGGTGCCGCAGGCATGCCGGTATTCAGTCCGGCGGGTCCGGGCGGGCTGGCGCAGTTGCTCGGTCCAACCGGCGGATATCTTATCGGTTATCCCGTGGCGGCATTTGTGGCCGGCTGGGTCGCGGAGCACGGCCGCAAGTCTTTCAGCGGCAAGCTGTTGGCTGCTTGTGCGGCTGAACTTGTACTGTTTGCGGCTGGGGTGAGCTGGCTGATGATTCTGACCGGGACGCCGGCACCGGTCGCTGTGGGTTTTGGCCTGTACCCATTCATCTTCGGCGAAATCATGAAGGTAACGTCGGCCGCCGGGCTGGCGATGAAGTTCAATACACGGTCGAAGTAAAACGTGCGAAAATCAGAGCAGCCGGTTGCTATGCGCCGGCTGCTCTTTCAATTTTGTAATCGCGGCAAATCCCCGGAGCACCGATCGACTGTAAGCTGGAGTTACCGCCTCCTGGTCGCTCAGACCTAAAGGACCTATGAGTAGCAGTAAGTCAGTGAAAGAAATCAAAGTTGCGCACAGTCCGGATTCGGATGATGCGTTCATGTTCTATGGTCTGGCGACGAATAAGGTTCGTGTGCCTGGCTTCAAGTTCACGCACACGCTGTGCGACATCGAGACGCTGAACCAGAAGGCGATTGACGAAGCGTACTACGACGTCACAGCTATTTCGTTCCATTCGTATCCGTATCTGCAAGACAGGTACGCAATGATGCCGAGCGGCGGCAGCGTCGGCGACGGCTACGGTCCGATGATCGTGTCGAGCAAGAACTTCACGGTTGATGAGATCAAGGACGTCAAAATTGCCGTGCCGGGCAAGCTGACAACCGCATATCTCGCGCTGAAGCTTTTTGCGCCGGAAGTGCAGACGGAAGTCGTTCCCTTCGACCAGATCATTCCGCAGGTGCTGGAAGGCCGTTACGAAGCTGGGTTGATCATCCACGAAGGGCAGCTCACGTACGCCAAGAGCGGACTGAACCGCATCCTCGACATGGGTAAGTGGTGGCGCGAGCTCACGGGCTTGCCACTGCCGCTGGGCGGCAACGCCATCAAGCGCGAGCTTGGGACTGACGTTATGCAGAAGGTCTGCATTGCCCTGCGCGACAGCATCCAGTACGCGCTGGACAACCGTGAAGAAGCGTTGCAGTACGCAATGCAGTTCGCTCGTGACCTCGACACGCAGTCGGCCGACAAGTTTGTCGGCATGTACGTGAACGAGCGCACGCTGGATTACGGTGCGGACGGACGCGAAGCGGTCGGCCTTCTACTGAACATGGGCCACGAAAAAGGCATCATTCCACTGGAACCGAAGATGGACTGGGTGGATGTCCCGGAAAATATGCAGGCATCCAGCAGCGCTTCCAAAGGGACGCGATAAGCGTCCAGAAAATCGAAGGCCACCGGGCAGCGGCCTGTAGGGCAGATACGCCAATGGAGAACCCCATGAAGCGGCGAATACTGGCCACGCTGGTGGCCTTAGTATTTGTACTCACCCTGGCCGCAGCAGCACAGCAACCAGACGCTCAACCAAGTCCGAAGCCGCAGGTCCAACCTCAGACCCAGCCGCCAGCGATGGCCGCTAAGCCGCCAGCGCGTCCCGAGGACGTGAAGTCCATCGAGGCAATCATAGCGGCTCTGTATGACGTGATCTCAGGCACGCCGGGGCCGCGCGACTGGAACCGATTCCACTCGCTTTTCCTGCCAGAAGCGCACATGGCATTCAGCAGTAAGCGTCCGAACGGAACCTTCGTCCACAGGGTGTTCACTCCGAAAGAGTACGTCGAGCGCAGCGGACCGTACCTGGAGAAGGAAGGTTTCTTCGAAACCGGCATAGCAAACAAGATCGACAGCTTCGGCACCATAGCCCACGTGTTCGGCACCTACGAGTCACGCCACGAAAAGAACGGAAAGCCGTTTGCGCGCGGCATCAACAGCATTCAATTGCTGACCGACGGAACTCGCTGGTGGGTAGTTACGGTGATGTGGGACGAGGAACGTCCCGACAATCCGATCCCAGAGAAGTACCTGTCGAAGTAGAAGACTCTGATTCCGCGCCCCGACCGGGTGTGGCAAACCAGGATTGGAACACGGTCACCCGTGCCATCTCCGAAGTAATCACCCTGAATATGCACAACCTGTCTACAATGCACGGCATGAGATGCCGAGCACAAGTTGTGTCCGTACTCACGCTCCTGTGTGCGCTCGCAGTACCAGATGCATTGCAGGCGCAATCCAAATGTCGAGATGCGTCTGAGGACTCCCATTACAGCGTCATCGTTGAAAACAATCGCGTTCGCGTATTGGCTCTGGAACTTGGCCGTTTGGAAAGCACGAAACCTCATTGCAATAAGGCACCGTATCTCTCGATTGTGACGACTGCAAGTCGAACCACGACCCTCTTTGAGGGGCAGGGGGACCTCAGTCATGACTGGACTTCCGGCGAAGCCCGGTTTCATTACAGACGTGTGCAGCAGCACGCCATTCGCAACGACACCTCAATTGCTCACCGAGAGGTTATGGTCGAAACGCTCTTGCCTGTGCCGTTCAACTCGCAGTATGGAAGCTACGACACTGACGAGTTTGGTTCAGACCTGACGTCGGTTAAGCCCACATGGTCCACGTCGCTCACCCGAGGTGCGCTTTCCGCCACTCGAACACAATTGGCGTCTGGCGACAGCTTTGAGTTAATTGGGGCAGACCACGTCTTGATTGCACTTAGCGACCTAAAGCTCGAAACCGAAACTGGCAGCACAATCTCTTTGAACAAAGATGAACTGGCCATCCTGAAGGCTGGTGCCGCCAGTAAACTCACGAACGGCGACAAAGGTGCCGCCAAGTTCGTGATCGTTAACTTTTAAAGGTGAATTCGGCAGAGTCTTCTCTGCGTGTTTGAGTCCGGTCAGTGCCAGAAAAAAGCCGCCCCCGCAGGGACGGCTTTGTCGTTTCGGTCTCCGCGGACGAACTATCGAGCGTGCGCGGCAGAGTAATGCTTGCCGATGATGACGCCGATCTCGACGGCTGCGTCAGGATCCAAATCTTCGAACTCAAGGCCGATTCCGTCCGATACCACGTAGCGCACGACGGCATGCACCTCGCGGCGTATGGCCTCCGAATCATCGACGATGTAGAAGGCGCCGTGCGAACCGGAGGCAAGGGCAGCGCGCGTATCCACGAGCATGCCGCCACGACCTAGTATGCGCACCGGGCCCAAGGAGTTTCCGCGTTCATCCTCGGCGAAGACCTTGGCGGACTCCGGCAGTGTGACGCGTTCAAACTTGCGGCGATCAACCTCAGACATTGGCTGCTCCTCTACTGCACGATTTCCGGGAACGAGAAGACGGGGTACATGTCCACCGGGACATCGCGAACCGCCTGGAGGGCGGTGCGAAGTTCGGCTGGCATCTTATCGTACTTTGCAAACCATCTCTCTGCTCTTTCGCGATCGCCGGTGGCCTCGGTCTCCAGGAGTTCTTTGGCGAGCGAGGCAAGCGCCGTGGGCATCCTGGTGAAGTCGATGACATAGCGGGCCGGAGCGGCTGTGCGTTTGCCCTTAGAACCGGCGCGAGCGGGCGTAGAAGCGGGCTCAAGGCGGATAGCGCCTTGCTCAAGCAGGTAGTTAAACTCCATCATTTCGGCGTGCCCGTGAGCTTCGGCCGTACCAAAGCGCACCGTGCGGAAGATGCCGGCGACGTAGGAGGCGTAATACTCCTCCATGCGGGTTTGCGGCAGATAGCCGTGGTCAACGAGCCACCTGGTGCCCACCATGCCCACTACGTCGGCTTTCGCCTCTTCCAAGGCGCTATAGACAGGCCCGACAGCCTCGCGTATTTCCTGCTTGCCGGCCGGCGTGCGCGAGAACACCGGCCCGATCCCATGCGAAATCTCGTGCATCATCACGATCGTGAGATAGCCGTCTGCCGAGGCGCGCGCCGCCTGGTCGGGACGCATCAGCCGTCGCGCCAGCGGCATGATGATGTCGTTCACGCGTGCATCCATGAAGTTCCTGAAGAAAATCTTCTTTGTCCCCTTCTGCTGGTGAATGCGCGGATCGTTCGGCAGATTGTCGGCAACGGCCTGGTAGCCGTGCAGAAAGTCTCCCGACCAGTAGGGGACATCCATCACTTCCATCGGCGAAGTCTGCCCGCGCTTGGAGGGCTTGTCCTCAGCCGCAAGCGGGAGAGACTCCTGAATCTCCGGAACGTACTTCTGAAACACAGCGAGTTTCTTGCTCTCAGCCTCATTGCGTATGAGGACGGCGGCACCGTAAGAGGTCTTCGTGCCGAGCACTTCGTCGATATAGCTCTCGTAAGGAGCGAAGATGATGTCGAACTTGGGATTCTGCAAGTCCAGCCACAGCAGATCGCTAGGGAAGTAGTCGTCGGTGAGCAGCGCGTCGGCGCGCTTGTGCAGGAACTCCGCGAACGCTTTGTCTTCACTGAGCGCGGCGGCTTCACGCAGCGCCTTCGCCGCCGGTTGCAGGAAGGCGCGGTACGCAATGTGGTACCGCAAGCCCTCCAGGTTATCCCCGTTCCGGCGTAGCACGGTGTAAGAACTGTAGATTTCAGCTTTTTTTTCCGGGTGCTCCTGGACGTACTTCTCGATCTGCTCTCGCGTGACTCCGTGTGGATACAAGCCGCGTCCGGGAGGCATGGGACTGGTGCCAACGAAAGGCTTGTTCCCATCGATGAAATCGAATCGGCTGGCGTTGATGAACAACATTCGCTGCAGCTTGCGATCACGCGGGTCCTTGCCCCCTACTAACTGCTGATAAAGCGTCAACGCTTCCGGATCGTTCTGGCGCCAGAAGATGTAGTCGAGGTAGCGCGCTGCTTCCACGAGTTTGCGGACCAAGCGGCCCTCTTTTGCCGAGAGTGCCTTTTCATTGAAAGGCATCGTGACCGGTTTGAACCTGGCCAGCCGTTGATCGAGATCCCGCGCCACTTTCAACTTGGCGCCGCTAGGGTACGATCCGCCGATGGGATACTTTCGTGCACGGCCTTGCTTTCGCTGGGCAGAGGAGGTGGTCGAGAAAGAAGCAATGACTGCAACGATGGCGAGCGCGACTGCGATTCGTTTCATAGCAAAGGAAGAACTGGTTCGGAAAGCAAAATTGTACATTGGAGAACGCCATGCAGGTTTTCACAATCCGGCTATTCGAGTTCGCGCCGTCATTCTGTATTCTGGAGTCGAATGAAGACTACATGGAATCGCACGCCTCAGACGCTGCTCATCGACGCCGATGACACGCTGTGGGAGAACAATATTTATTTCGAGCGCGCCATCGCGCACTTCATCTCGTTCCTTCAGCACAAGGAACTCACGCCACTGCAGGTGCGCGAGGTGCTGAACGAGGTGGAGCGCGGCAACATCCTGAAGCACGGTTACGGCCTGCACTCCTTCGCACATGCACTGGTGGAGACCTTTGAGAAGCTGTCGGTCGAGCCGATCACGCCAGCGCTGCACGAGAGCATCCACGGCTTTGCGCACGCCATTGCAGAGCATCCGGTCGAAATCATCGCCGGCGTACAAGAGACGCTCGCGTACCTCCAGCCCCGCCATCACCTGATTGTGATGACGAAGGGCAATGTCACCGAGCAGAGCGGAAAGCTCGATCGTTCCGGGCTGAAGGAACATTTCGCAGCGGTGGAGATTGTAGCCGAGAAGGACGCGGCTACTTATTGCTCGATCGTGGAGAAATACGATTTGGCGCGTGATACCACGTGGATGGTCGGCAACAGCCCGAGATCGGATATCAATCCTGCGATTGCCGCGGGGCTCAACGCCGTGTTTGTCCCCCACGACAATACCTGGATTCTGGAACACGAAGACGTAGCAGAAGCGGCCGGCGACCGCGTGCTGCTGAGAGTGGAGAAGTTCCGCGAGCTTCAGAATTTTTTCTGAGGGGCACTGGGAAGGTACTGACCCCAGCATCTACTTAGGAACTAGCGGCCATGCCCCGAAAGCAGGGCACGCGTGGTACTCTCGTTTTGCTCTGTAGGTTCTCACTACCACCCCGTGGCAGTGATGAAGAACAATATTCGGCGTCTCCTTCTCACGTTCGAAGCGTTGAGCGACCTGGGACCTGCTATCACGGCGGAACGCGATTTCAGCGAAACCGCGCCGCTGATGCTTGCTTCTCTCATGGACGCGCTCGATGCACGCGAAGGCGCACTCTTTCGTTTTACCGACAAGCCGGCAATGATGGCCTCCATCGCGGCTCGCGGGTTCGCCTCCTTCCCTCACCCAGCAGTTATTCCGTTGCTGCCGAAGCACGTCCACGCACTGTGTAAGGTGTCTGGCCCCCGGCAGCTTTCTTCGGATATGTCGGCCGAGTTCCTCAGTTCGAACGGGAACGTTGCGCCGGAACTATTGAAGTGCCTGGCGCCGTTGCTCGTCGGCGGCAAGCTCGTGGGCATGATCGCCCTCGGACAGCGCGCAGACGGTGCACCGTACGAAAGCGAAGAGCTGGAGACCGTAGGCCTGCTCTCGCATTACATTTCCGTCGCCGTTCACAACAACACGCTGACCGAGACGCTGGCGCAGCGCGTGACCGAGAACCTGAAGCTGATGGCGACCGTGCATAACTTCTACGACACGACGCTGGAAGCCTTCGCCGCCGCCATCGATTTCAAGCACGTAAATATTCACGGACACTCGCTCCGCGTAGGCCGCTACGCTGCCGGAATCGCCGAGGCCATGGGATCTGAAGCCAGCGAAGCCGCTGGAGTGCGTGCAGCCGGATACCTGCACGACATCGGCAAGGTCGCGGTGGACAAGTATCTATTCGGCAAAACCACGGCACTCGACCCGCAGGAATTCCGGGAGATGGCGGACCATACCGTGCTTGGACACGAGATCGTGCAAGGTGTGCACTTCCCCTGGCCCAAGATCCCCGATGTCGTGCGGTGGCACCACGAGCGCAGCGACGGCACCGGATACCCGGACAAGCTGCATCAGGATGACATTCCGGAAGCGGCACGCCTTATCGCCGTGGCCGATAGTTTCGACGCCATGACGAGCGAGCGCCCGTACCGGCAGCCAATGACTGTCGGCGAAGCGCTGAACGAAATCGTAAAACTCACACCAACCAAGTTCGATGCGAACGCCGTGCAGGGTCTCCTGATACAGGTGCGTCGTGACACGGTCGCCAACAGCAATCCGCAACTGCTCGGAAAGTGGGCACCCAGAAGCTCCGATAAGGAGCCATTTCTGGACCTGCAGATGCGCTGCGATCTTGGACCGAGCGACGTAGATCACTATGCGTCGATGCTGCTGCACAAGGTCAACAAAGCGCGCGTTTACTCCGCTTAACAGGTTCCTGAAGACTATATTGGGATCATCCTGAGGTCACCGCTGCTTTTGCGCGACCTCCGTATCTGCTTTGTTATGAACAGCAGATTCTTCGCTTCGCTCAGGATAACCCCGCTTTTTGCACGTGACAGAATCCTCGATTGAACAGACTGTTTTGACCCCAACGCCGTTCCTGGCAGGAATCGGCGGATCGCGCTTTCTCCCTGCATCATCGGCCATCATCGAAGAGAAGGCTTGTTCGAGCGAGTTGGTTGGGTGAGGATAAGCAGGGGATCGGCAGTCGATGCGGTTGGAATGATCTCCGGTGTGGCCAGAAAAATTGGGGAGTCCAGAGTTGGACTCCCCATACAGAAGCGACAGAGGCGATATCGGTAAATGAGATTCATCATTCAGGAATTCGGTTGTATTTGGTTTTCATCATGACAAAGAACTTGGAGGTTCCTTTGCAGAAACGAAATGGCGCGCTCCAAGATCCGGTTAATCACGGCGGTGGAGAGCGGTTTGTTGTCGGCGAAGAGCGCTGGGCCTCAATCGGCGAATTCCGCATGCGCTACCTTTTTCAGTGTGCACAAAACCTAGCGACAGCTGGTCCGCCTATCGTTTTGATTCATGGGCTTCTTGGCTATTCCTTCTCGTGGCGCTTCAACATTGAAGCGCTTTCTGAGCGCGCCTCCGTGTACGCCGTCGATCTGCTCGGTATAGGGTTTTCGGAGCGTCCGCCGCGAGGCGCGTTGAGCTTCAGCCTCGGCGAGACGGCGCGCCGTCTGCTGCGCTGGATGCGCGAAGAAGGACTGCACGGCGTCGATCTCGTAGGCACTTCTCACGGAGGCGGCCTGGTCATGATGATGGCCGCCATCGATGCGGAAGAGCGCGGCGGAATCATAGGACGCCTCGTGCTCGTGGCGCCGATGAATCCCTGGTCGCGTGTCGGCCTTCGGCGAACCAGGTTGTTGGGACATCCAGTCGGCGCATTTTGCTTTCGCACAATCGTACCTGCCATCGGCATCTTCTCCGTCGCACGCGGGCTCATGCTGGAACGTATGTACGCCGATCCCGCCAAGGTGACTCGCGCAACGCGCCAAGGTTATGACGCGCCAATACGGACTCCGGGCACCGTGGATTATGTGCTGGACATAGTCAAGCACTGGCACGGCGACCTCGCGAAATTGAAGGAGAAAGCCGCGATCATTCTGGCGCCAACGCTGCTTGTCTGGGGAGATCAGGACAGCGCTGTTCCTGTAACTTCCGCGGCAAAGCTAAAGCTGCACATGAGAGATGCCGAACTCGTCGTCATGCCCGGTGTCGGTCACCTTCCGTACGAAGAAGCGCCTGAGGAATTCAACCGAATCCTGATTGACTGGCTCAGCCGGACCGCCCCGAGCAGAAATTTGGGAGACATAGCCGGACCCGGCTATGCGTCACCGTGACCGGATAAAGTCTCGTGGTAGTCTCGATAAGATGTCGTCGCGTGCTTTTAAGGACGTTACAGTGTGCATCGAAAGGCTGCGCTACAGGCGGACTTCAGCGGATGCACGCGAAAATTAGTGCCGTACATTGAAATCGCGCCGCATCCAACAACACAGCAAATGAGATCTCGAGCCAAACGCGTTTTAATCATCTCCGTAGGGTGGATGTTTATCATCCTTGGTATCGCTGGATTGGTTCTGCCGGTCCTGCAGGGAATATTGTTCCTGCTCATCGGCCTTATAATCCTTTCGACAGAGTGCGCCTGGGCGCACAATCTGCTGCAAGGGCTACGCAATCGCTTCCCGCGAATCGCCGCGCACATCAATCATGCAGAGCTGCACGCCAAAGCCTGGCTGCACCGTCTTACGCATCGCGGAGCACGCGTCGCAGATCCTGAATAGGCCTTCCCTGAATAAACTCTCCACGCATTGCTCTTCGCAATCCGCCCCGAAATCGGTAATGATGTAGTCAGCATGTCGGCGTGGCTCAAGTCCGTGTTGTCGAAGGTCTTGTCTAGCGTGGAGTACGAAGCGTGGGTACGCTTCCTGGTAGCCATTGTCGGACTCGCTCTGGCTCTGGCTGCGGCCGTGCTCTCCACCGTTGCCAGTGAATCCGGAAATGTTCTGGCGACCGGTATTCTGGCATCGGCGGCCCTTTTGCTTGCTGCCGTCGTGGGCCTCACGACCGTACCTTACCTGGCCCGGCGCGTGGTGGTTGCCGGAATGCGTGACGCCTTTGATTTCGACGTTACCAGGGAAGGCGTGGCCTACATCGTGCTCACGCTGGTCATCGGCGTAGCGGCACTCAACACCGGCAACAATCTCCTCTTCCTAGTGGTTGCTGCCATGCTCGCGGCTGTGCTGGTCGGCGGAGTCTCTTCCGCCCTGGTACTTCGCGGTCTGCTGCTTGAGGTGAACATTCCGGCACACGTCTTTGCTGGAACCGCGGTCAGCGCGCGCCTTGTGTTGCGAAACCTGCGCCGCTTGCTTCCCGCCTTATCGGTCAGCGTCGTGCCACCACGCCAGAAGAAGACCGGCAAGCGCTGGGGAACCCGCCATACCGTTTTCGTATTCCCATCAGAGAAGACCGGACGGAAGCCTTGGGTGCGCTGGCCTGACATCTGGTTCGAGCGCAAAGACCAAGCTGCACCCGGCGAAGCGATTTTCCGCGAGCGTGTTTACTTCCCATACATCGCGCCGGGCGATGCTGGGCGCGCAGATCTCGAGCTGCGCTTCGACCGTCGCGGACGTTACGTCCAGAACAGCTTCGGCCTTGCCACGCGATTCCCATTCTCATTCCTGGTGAAGACGCGCCGAGTGCCGCTGAATCGCGAGATCGTTGTCTATCCGCCGGTGGAGCCGACGGATGAGCTATTCGAAGTACTGCCGATGATAACCGGCGAGTTTGAGAGCTACGTGCGGGGACGCGGATACGACCTCTACCGCATACGCGAGTACGGCCCTGAGGACTCCGCTCGCCACGTCGATTGGAAATCCACCGCCAAATCAGGCTCGCTGAAGGTGCGCGAGTTTACGCGCGAGGACGAGCGCAAGTTGCGTATTGTCTTCGACAATCCTGCGCCGGGCGTGGTCAGCCAGGCCGCGTATGAGAACGCAGTCGCACTTGCGGCATCTCTGGGATGGCACTTCGCCGACGAACACACGGAGTTGAGCTTTGCCGCCGCAGGTTATGACGGAGGTCACGACGTCTACCAGTTCCTTGCTTACCTGGCGCTGGTGAAGGAGTGCGAGGGCACGTCGGTGCTGGAAACGCTCGATGTTACAGACGATTACAATGTCGTCCTAACGGCTCGGCAGCGCGGCAGCATCCCCTCCAGGCTCTGGCAATCTTCCTATTTCGTATTCATTGACAAGTAGTGGACAGCGCTCCTGGATAAGGCTACAAGGCCGATGTCCCTCAGTCACTTGTGCTTGTCTTTGGCGGCGAATAGCATTCGGAGACAAAGCTGCGGGAGGACAAAGTAATGCGCAAGATTTCTGCCGGCGCAATCGCTGGCGCAATGGCATGTGTGCTGATGTTTGCGAGCGTACTCGCCAGTGCGCAGATGCGGCGGCCACAGTCGCAGTCCAACGCGGGCGTCATTCCGAGCGGCACTCAGTTGGATGTCCGTCTCATCGATAGCCTGAGCAGCGAAACCGCCAATGCGGGAGACACTTTCCGTGGTACGCTGCAAAGCCCGGTCGTCGTGAACGGCACGACGGTTTTCCCCAAGGGCGCGGATGTCGCCGGAACCGTTGTGTCGGCGAAGCGTTCCGGCCGCCTCAGTGGGCCCGGAGTGCTGGAACTGGCGCTCACGCGAGTCGAGTACGGCTCCGTAGCAGCCAGCGTCAATGTTGAGCCGCTACTTCTTAAGGGCGAGTCGCACACCAAAAGCAATACCACCAAGATTGGCGGTGGCGCTGCCGCCGGTGCGATCATCGGCGCGATCACGGGTGGCGGCAAGGGTGCTGCCGTTGGAGCCGCTGTTGGCGCAGCCGCAGGTACAGGCGCAGCCGCAGCCACCGGCAAGAGAGAGTCCAGAGTCGACTCGGAAGCCATTCTGTCCTGGAGAACGACTTCGAATTCGCAGGCGGCAAAGGTCTCCGGCTACCGCACCAACTCCGGTTACAGCAACAACACCGCTGCCAGGGCGAACGATTCCGTCAGGAATTTGGACGACGATCGCGACCTCCAACGCCGGGAGGACGCCGTTCGCATCAATGACGGCCGCGGCTGGGTTCCGGAGTTTTCCGCGCGCGAACGTCGCGTCATCCGGGGGTGCATGGGCGATACTCGCAATCTGCCTCCTGGGCTTGCGAAGCGTGACCGCTTGCCGCCCGGTCTGGAGAAGCAGCTCCGCAGGAACGGCACTCTCCCGCCAGGATTGCAGAAGCGCGTTCAGGCTCTACCGGTTCGTTGTGAGCAGCAATTGCCATCGCTACCCAGAGCCATTCAGCGCGTCATTTTAAATCGCAGCATCATCCTGATAGACATCAACGCTCAGAGCCGTATTCTCGATCTGTTCAGCCTGGACGATCGCGACTGAGATGTTTTTCCGCACGCACGAAAGCCCGGCAAACTAAACTGCTGGGCTTTCTACTTTGCCGCTTCTTGCCGCTCCGTACCAGACTGGCCTCGATTCCAGTGCTCGACGGACATCTCGCACCATGCCACTGCCGTCTAGAAAAAAAGATTATCTGGTCTTTCGTCCGAACCGAACTCGACATATACTCCGAGGCAAACATGCTCTCCTGAACCGGAGCGGGTTAACTCCATATATCTACTGCGCAGGCATTTCGGTCATCATCGAGTCGGTTGGGAGGAGCTAATGGCAACGATTCACGAGTTGGTGAGGGGGCGGGAAGTCTATTACGTTCAGGCCGACGATAAGGTATTGGATGCCGCGCGCTACATGAGCGGGCACAATATAGGCGCGGTTCCTGTGGTGCAAAGCGGCACGCTGGTCGGAGTCTTCTCCGAGCGCGACATCATGACACGCGTTCTCATCGAGGCGCGTGATCCCAGCCAGATATCCGTAGCGGAAGTTATGACGCCAGATCCTCGCATCGTTGGCACGGACGAACTGGTGGACCGCTGCATGCTCGTGATGAAGCAGTACGGATTCCGGCATCTGCCTGTCGTGGACAACGGCAAACTCGTCGGCTTCTTGTCCATGCGCGATCTTCTGCTCCACGATCTCGACGAAAAAGACGTGGAAGTCCGTATGATGCGCGCCTACATGAATAATGGCGCGGAGTAGGGAAGTCCTCTGCTGAACTGCTTACCGCCCATCTCTCAACAGAAGTCATTGCAAGAAGTTCCGCCGCAGAAAATCGCAACAGAAAACGGTGCAGCGCCCATGCCGGGCTGCACCGTTTATGTTTTCGATTGGTGCGCGTTTACTTCTTCGCCTTCAACTTCAGCGAGTGCATAACTTCCAGGCCGAGGCGTGCTTCCTTGCTGGTCATTGGCCCGGTCGTGCTGCACGTTGCCATCAGTAGCGTATCGCCGTTCGCCAGGAAGAGCAGCTCCCAGTTATTCCCGTCCGTGTCGCGATAGTGCACGGATGCATGCTGGCGAGTCCCGCCCTGCATCTTCGGGCGGCCTTTCGTTTGCAACCGCTCCAGGAAGTCGTGCAGATAAACACGCGCGTCCAGCGACTTCACTTCATGATTGCGTTGATAAGCGTTGACGATGATGGACGTGCCACCGGAGGGGGCGTCGAGTTCAAGGTCGTCGTTGGTCTGTCGCAGCGTCCAGAACGGCGGAACAGCGATGCTCACGTGTCCGCGTGGGACCGTGTAGAGGCCAGCGTGGAATCCATTTGTCTTGCCGCTTGCCTTGCGTGCCGTGCTCTTGGGCGCGCCAGCGCTTTTTCGCGCAGGCGGGGCCGTACGGGTGCGTTTGGTTGCACTCTTCTTTTTAGTTGTGGCCAATGTATTTTCCTTCCGAGAATAACTCTAACCTGTGACGAACGATTTGGCGACGATGGGTTTCGTGCCTGAAGCTGCAAAAAGTGGCGCTGAGCACGTACTCAACTCCTCGCGTCACCTCTTCGTGATGATTTCGCGCAATGTATATGTCAGGTCTTCCGCCGTATGAACTGGTGGGCGGCAGGTGAAGTCCGAGCAGACGATTGCAACCGCTCGGCCGTCGCTCAGTCCCGGCACGTTTGGAATTGTTTGTTTTAAAGCGGGTGGTAAATAGGCGCCCACTGCCTCGTTCTCGGTAATGCGCACCACTGACTTGTTGATCGCGAAGGGAGCTACGGCGGCATCGTACAGCGCGTCGGCTTGCAATCCGTGTCCCACGAGGACAACTTGCGTATGTGAGCGCAACATCCAGATGGATGCAATGCCGTATGTCCCCGCGTAGATGCCGAACTGCTCTGCGATTCCAGCAAAAACTTCCAGTGTTTTTTCCGCTTTGTCGCGATACGAAGCTTCGTTCGTGTAAGCGTGCAGACGCAGCAACCCGATCGCCGCGCATGGATCTCCGGCTGGAGTCGGCGAGTCCTGGAATGGCTTTCTCTTCGCGCTTAACGCTCCGAGCGCGACGGCCTCCGTGCGCGCGTGTTCGGTGTCGAAGAATCCCCCGGACGTGACATCGTAGAAACGCGCGATCATGGCATCAGCGATCGCACGCGCGAAACGGAAATAGCTCATGTCTGCCGTGGCTTCGTAAGCATCCAGGCAGGCGAGCACCGTGTAGGCGTAATCGTCCAACAGTCCTCGCACTTCGCGGCGCGTCGCCGAGAGATCGGAGTAGGCGATGACGTGAAGCAGGCCGCGATCCACATTCCAAGCTTCCGATAGCAGGCGGTCGAGCGAGCGCAGCGCAAAGCTGCGCGCGTTTTCCATCGTGGAATCAGCCACGCCCGACGTCGCCGTTCCCAGCACGGAGGAAGCGTGCAGGTACGCCGAGATGCAAAGCGCGTTCCAGTTCGTATACACCGTTTTATCGATGTAAGGCGTAGGACGCGTAAGCCGTGCCTTGAGCATCTTCTGTTTTGCGGAAGCCAGCAAAGTTTCGACCTCGCTGCGCTCTTTGCCCAACCGCGACGCGATCTCCTCAACAGAAGCACGAATCCATAGAACGTTCTTCGCGTGGTTGTGGTGCATTTCGCCGACTTCGTCGATGTCGTAGTGCAGCGTTGCTACTTCGAATTCCTGCTCTTTGAGCACGGCGCTAGCTTCGTCGCGAGTCCAGGTAAAGTAATCACCGTCGTCGTCCAGGTTGATGTCTGCGTCCTGCGACGAGAAGAAGCCGCCGCGCTCGCGGTCGCTGAGCCACTCGTCCATCCAGCGAATGATGTCTCGCGCGATGTGCGCGAAAAAGGGATTGCGCGTCGCCTGGTATGCGTGAACGTAATTCTTCAGCAGCTCCGAGTTGTCATAGGACATTTTCTCGAAGTGCGGCACGCACCAGCGCTCGTCCACAGAGTAGCGATGGAAGCCGCCTGCAAGCTGGTCGTACACGCCGCCACGCGCCATGTGCTCCAGCGTTTTCATTACCACAGTTCCTACTTGTTCTTCGCCTGTGCGCGAGTACCAGTCCAGCAGCAAATCCAGCGCTGCCGGATGCGGAAACTTAGGTGCTCCGCCAAACCCGCCATTCTCCCGATCGAAGGCGCCGAGTGCGGCCTGCACCATCTGTTCCACAACGCGAGGCGAAAACTCGGCCGAGCCGCCCAGCATACCTTCGGCGTGTCCGAGAGCGTGCATCAGCTTTCCGGCTTCCTCTTCCACATCCGAGCGGCGCTCACGGTACGCCTCGGATATGGCGAGCAATATCTTCTTGAACCCAGGGCGTCCCATGCTGTCCGCGGGAGGGAAGTACGTGCCGCCGTAGAACGGTTTGCCCTCCGAAGTCAGGAAAACGGTGAGGGGCCAGCCGCCCTGTCCGCTGATGGCGGCCACCGCCGTTTGGTGACGCGAATCCACATCAGGGCGCTCATCGCGATCGACCTTGATGGCAACAAAGTTTTCATTGATGATGCGCGCCACTTCGGGACTGTCATACGACTCACGATCCATCACGTGGCACCAGTGGCACCACACCGCGCCGATGTCCAGTAACACAGGCTTATTCTCGCGTTGAGCGAGAGCAAAAGCCTCATCGCCCCACTCGTGCCACTGAATCGGCTGGTGCATTGCGGATCGAAGGTAAGCGGAAGAGGCGTGGCCCAGGGTGTTCGTCTGGCTCGTGCTCATATGGCATTAGTGTATCGCCATAACGACGGTGCGAGTGCACTTCTGCGAATCACGCAGCAGAGACTTGGCATTGTCATCCCAGATGACGCACCCGCTTCGCTACCGGCCCAGCAGATGTCTTGCAACTCTCGCGTAGAGATCGACCGCCGATCGGAGTTGTTCTTTGGGGATGTACTCGCGGTCCGTGTGTGCCACCAGGATCGACCCCGGTCCGAGCAGAACTGGTTCACCCCACGCACTCAGCTTCGGAATGTCCGTGGTGAAAGACGCAGTCATTGCCGGCACATCGGGAACGTTGCGAAAATTCATGAACGGTATATCGAGCACGAAATCGACTTCCGCTCGCGCGCCGACAGCGGTCACGATCTTCTTCCGCAAATCTTCCGACGGACCCACCAGCCTGTACAGCAGTTGTGCCTTGGCAAAATCGGGGATAACGTTCGTCGCGCGACCGCCCTCGATGATCCCGATGTTCAGCGTGCTCGTGCCGATCTCATCGTTGTGCGGCAGCGGCATTGCGCGTAGCGATTGCAGCGCATCCAGAAGTTTGTCGATCGCCGACTCGCCCAGTTCCGGATATGCAGAGTGCGCCATGCGCCCCCGCGCCGTCACCTCCACACGCAAGGCGCCTCTCGAAGCCAGAGCAATCCGGTTTTCCGTAGGCTCTCCGTTGATCAGGAAACGGGATCCGCGAGCGTGCTGGTTCGCGACAGCTGCCCCCAGGGAGTCTCGCTCCTCGCCCACCACGAACAGCAGGCCGCACAATATTCCGGCAGCCCGCAACTGCTCGGCCGCGAATATCTGCGCCGCAATGATGCCTTTTGCGTCGCATGAACCGCGCCCATAGATATTCTCGTTGTCTTCGGACGACGGAATGAAAGGAGGAACCGTATCGATATGAGTGCTGAAAACGAGAGCGGGCGCGGGTTCCTCGTCCGGCGTAGCCCAAACGTTGAAGCGATGGCGTTCAACTGGCATCTGCTCGGTCTGGTATCCAAGCGCCGTGAGGTGTTCGATCAGGAACTCACCAACCTGTGACTCGTTGCCGGTGAGCGACTCAATGTCAACCAGTTGACGGGTAAGTGAGACGACGTCCATGGCCGAGAGGATAGCAGACGCGCAAACTGCGCCCAGAACCAACAGCGAATTCTTTGTTCCCAAGCTGCGTGAATTGCGTCGTTATTGCTGGGGAATGCTTCGTCGTCCTGGGCGAAGCGGCGCAGTTGCGAAGTGGAGGAACACCTATGATTCAGAAAACCGTTTAAGACGGTTCGCTGTTGCCCGCGTGTTCGCGGGCTTTACTCTTTCCCACTCCATCCTGTGCGCGGCCAGTGCTACACTCCAGCAAGATGCGCGTAATGGGAATCGATTGCGGCGGCGAATACACGGGCTTCGGCATCGTCGAAGGCGATCCCACGGGACATCTGGAGTGCGTAACTGTGGGCGCGATTCGCCTGTCGCCTCGCGAGCGCCTGGAGATACGGCTCGATCGCGTTTTCACGCAGCTCTGTGAGATCATGCAGGAGCATCGCCCGGAAGTCGTCGCCATCGAGGATGTCTTCTTCGCTGCGAATGCGAAATCAGCTCTGAAGTTGGGGCATGTTCGGGGAGTGGCCATGCTCGCGGCCTCACGTTGCGGACTGGCCGTCGAAGCCTATGCGCCGCTCGCGATCAAGTCCGCCGTCGTCGGATATGGTAGGGCGGAGAAGGCACAGGTGCAAGTTATGGTCGCGCGCCTCCTCCGCCTTGCTGATCCGCCGAAGCCGTCGGATGCGGCCGACGCACTCGCGATTGCAATATGCCACGTCCATACCGCTACGACGCTCAGCCGACTCCATGCTCGGGCACGCGGCTGATGCACGATACGTGATTCGAGCATCTGTTTCCTATGTTCCGTTCATCCTCCGGGAGGAGCGATTACGATGAGAACGACTGCAAGGATGTTGCGCAACTTCACTTTCGCTCTGCTTCTCTGCGCAACGCTTGGGTTCTCACAAGTCCCCCAGACGGAACCCGACCGCACGAATGCGCCAGTTCCAACCGTTACGTTTGAGTTGAACTGGCGCGAAGCCGACCCCCGCTGGTATCGCATCTCGGTCGACTCCACCGGACGCGCTTCGTATCAGTCACAACCTCGCCAGGTGCCGAATGAAATCCCTGGCGATCCTTACATCGTTAAATTCACGGCTTCAGAGGGAACTCGCACCCAAATATTCAGCTTTGCCAAGGCGCTCAATTACTTCCAGGGAGACTTCGCGTTCAAGACGGGCAACATCGCCAACACTGGCGCGAAGACGCTGCGCTACCAGGAAGGCGATCGCACGACGCAAACCACTTACAACTGGTCGCAAAATCAACAACTTATGGAGCTCACCTCACTTTTTCAGCGCATTTCTACGACCATGGAATTCGGACGCCGAATAAGGTTCACCATGCGTTTCGACAAGATTGGTCTCGATGCCGACTTGAAGGCCATGGAAGAAGTTTCCAAGCGCAACGGACTTGCTGAAATCCAGGTGGTTGAGCCCACACTCCGGCAGATCGCGAATGACCGTTCGGTCATGAATATCACCCGCCAGCGCGCACTGCGCATCCTTGAACAGGGAAACGGATTGGGGCAGGAGAACGGAAAATAGTTTTGGACATCCCCGCAGCTCGCGGATATTGAATCATTTGCACGAACCCTGAATTCCTGGACATTAGGTATTTGAGCGCAACATTGAGCTACAATCGCGTGTTCTTAGGTATTGAGGGAAGGTAATACAGAAGGGAGCCATCCTATGTTCATTCGCAGAGTTTCGGCTCTGTGCGCGCTAATAGCCGGGATGTGCGTTCTACTTGCGATTCCGGCCTTCACGTCCAATGCTCGCATTGTGCGGCTCAGCTACGTCGATGGCACGGTAAATATCGACCGCGCCACGGGGCAGGGCATTGAGCGCGCCATCCTTAACATGCCGGTCACGCAGGATACCCGGATCGAAGTTGGGGAGGACGGACGTGCCGAGGTTGAATTCGAGAACGGCAGCACGTTGCGGGTGTCCGGAACCGCGAGCATTGTGTTCCGCCAGTTGTCTCTCTCCGACCGCGGCGACAAGACAACGCTCGTGGATGTCGATAATGGTCTCTTCTACTTCGATATCAAGCACAAGAGAGATGACGACTTCCGAATCTGGTTCTCTCGCCAGACCATCTCCGTCAATAACTCCGCGCACTTCCGTCTTGACGCCTCCGAAACGGGCTCCAGAGTTGCGGTCTTCAAGGGTGAATTAGACCTCCAGGGCCGCAACGAGCGCGTCGTCGTGAAAAAGAATGAGACAGTCAGGCTCGATCCCGTTGAGGATGCTCGTTACTATGTTGCCCGGGGAATCGACGTCGAGAGCGAAGACAGTTGGGATCGCGAGCGCCTTGACTATCGGGACCGTTACGCGAAATCCGACCAGTCGTACCGTTATGCAAACAGCTACTACGGCGCGCCATTTTCCTACGGCATGGCCGATCTCTCGTACTACGGCCGCTACTACAACATTCCAGGCTACGGCTGGATGTGGCGTCCGTCGTCCTTTGGCATTGGCTGGGATCCTTTCGATAACGGCGCGTGGGCGTGGTATCCGAGTCAGGGTTGGGTCTTTGTCTCCACCTATCCGTGGGGCTGGACGCCTTACCGGTATGGCCAGTGGGTTCACGTCGGTGGCTATGGATGGTGCTGGAGTCCGGCGCGCAGATACAACTACGCGTGGAATCCCGTGCCGGTCGCAAGGCATTGGCCGTCCAGTTTCTTGCCACCTCGTCCGCCGCACAGAGATCACGGTCCCACAGTGATCCTGGGCAGAGGTGCTTTCAACAGCCCGCTTGGTCCCGGTGGAGGGCATGCGCGTCCCGTCCCACGCAACCGGCCAGAGAATGATCACTTCCGCAATAGGGGCAATGCAGAGGACAGGCGCATTGGAGATCGTCCGATGCGTGGCGTGGATGTTCGCCGCACAAATCGAGGAACAGAGCCGGCATTGCGACGGGATTCGACTGAACGGCATCCCGGCGTGGACGGCGCGAACCGGGAATCCGCGCTACCAGGCCTCCGTTCGCCCGCGTCGCCGAGAGTGATGCGCACTCCAGAGACGCCGATAGCAACGGATTCTCCAGCCAACGCAGGTGTCCCGCCTGTGCAGGACGGGCCACGTCGGACGATAGAATCGTCGCGACCCGAAAACGGACGCGGGAACTATGAACCGAGCGAACGAACAGTGAGAGGCCGTGGAGCGAATCCGGCACCGCAGCAGTCGGCTCCGCCTCGCATGTCTGCGCCGCCCTCGGCTGCACCGCAGCGCTCCATTCCAAGTCGAATGGCTGCACCTAGTGAGCGGCCAATGCGCATGGAACGCGGCATTGAGCGAAGCATCGATCGGGCTCCAGCGATGATGCGCACCGAGCGGTCTTCTCCGGCACAGGGCGGAGGCAGGCGCGGTTCGCGTTAACCTGCTTTTAGACTACAGAAAGGGCGGCCGTGACCGCCCTTTTTGATTGCCAAACTAATACTTAATGGCCGCCTTACGCGATTGCAATTCCTGCGTACCCCACGACCCAATTCCGGTCGCCGGATACATCGCCGGAAGTTGCATACCGTATCAGCTCCGCTGATTTTGCCCCAAGCCGCACTGCTGCCGTCAGCATTGCCACAGCCGGACCATATCCACACATGGTGATATTCTCGCGCCGCACGACCTCGTGCAGCCCGCGAGCATCCAGCGCGAGAATACGCTCAATTGCCTTTGCGTCTTTCGCCCGTGTCACCGCATCGCTTTCGTAATGGTTCATGTCGCTGGAAGCGATGACGAGCACCGGCCCTTCTGCCCGGCTCACCACCTGTGCAATGGCCTCACCTAATGTGCTCAGCACATCGAAGTCCCCGACGCCAACTGCGACCGGCACAAAGGAAAAGTCTAGGGTCAACGTCTGCAGGAATGGAATCTGCACCTCGAGCGCATGTTCCGTGCTATGTGCAACCGCATCTTCCGAAAGCAACGGCGCGGCGGATTTCAATTGAGCGGACAGCTCCGCATCAATCCGCGCATCGCCCAGCGGCGTCCGCCATGCGCCCTCGCTCATGATCGCCAGCGGACGTCCCTTCCCGGTGTGATTCGGGCAGAGAATGATGTAGCGCTTCGGCAACGCCAGTTTGGCGTAAACCGCGCCAGCAACGTGTCCGGAGTACATGTAACCCGCATGTGGCACTACGCATCCAAGCGCACTTATTTGTTCGCCCGGAACCGCCTCGGCGTATTGCCCAATGTCTCTCAGCAGCGTCTCGGATTTTCCAGGATAGAACTGTCCGGCAACTGCCGGCTGTCGAATCGTCGAGTTCATCGCAACCTCCGCTTCCAGCGGCCTCCCGCCGAATCCGAGCACTCGCCTGCTTGAAGACCGCTCTAGTGCGCTTGCGTCGCCGCCTCCAGTAAGTGGAAGAGTTTGGCGGCCTTGTCGAGATTGATTGCTTCCGCTCGCACGTCTGACTTCAATCCCGCGTCCGCCATCGCCCGTTTAACCGCCGCGCCCTCGTAGCGGTCTCGCAGATTGTTAAACAGCGTCTTGCGCTTCTGCGCGAATGTGAGCTTCAGGAATTCGACGAACTTCTTCTCGTCTACACCCAGCTCTTGGATTCGCGGCGCGACCGTCAGCCGCAACACAGCCGAGTGTACTTTCGGTGGCGGCTGGAAAGCCTCGGGCGGCAGCGTGAATAGCTTTTCCACCTTTGTGTAGAGCTGCGCCGTTGCCGAGAGCAGTCCGTACTCGCTGCTTCCTGGTTTCGCCGCAATCCTATCTGCCACTTCCAGTTGCAACATCACGACGATGCTTTCGATTACGTCACTTGCAGCGAAGAGCGCCAGCAGGATGTCAGAAGTGATGTAGTAGGGAAGATTGCCGACCACGCGCACCTTTTCCTGGGCCGTCGGACGCAGGTCGCGCAGCGGCCCCGGCCTTTTTCCAAGCATGGTGTGGAAGTCAACCGTCAGCACATCGGCTTCAATCACCTCAACGTTCGGGCGTGTGGCATACTTCATGCGCAATTGTGCGGAGAGAACGCGGTCGAGTTCCACCGCGACCAGCCGCGCCGCACGATTGGCCAGCACGTCCGTCAGTGCTCCGCGTCCGGGCCCTATCTCAACCACCATCTTTTGCGATACGTCGCCGAGTGCGTCAACGATCTTGTGGATCGCGCCGATATCGGTGAGGAAGTTTTGCCCCAGCTTCGGTTTGCGACTCAGGGTCGCCGTAGCTTTCTGCACGTTTGACCACCTCTTGGTCGTAGCTTTAGACTCGCACTCGTTGGACCGCTTCATGATGACGTCGAAAGCATCTAACGGCATCTGATCCCGTCCCGCCGCACTGCGGGAAAGGATTTGTTCTACCATCCCGCGCTCGCTTATAGTCTCCAGGGCGCGTGGATCCGCTGGAGGTCTCCATGCATATTGCTTTTGCGGCATCCGAATGCGTGCCGTTCTCGAAGACGGGCGGCCTGGCGGATGTCGTCGGCGCACTGCCACGCGCACTTGCCTCGATCGGACACAAGGTTACAGTCTTTGTACCCAAATACAGGCAGACGCGGCTTGAAAATCCCAGGACCGTCATCCCCAGCATAACCGTTCCATTCGACGACCAGTACCGATTCTGTTCCGTCGTGGACGGTGGCGTTCATGCCGGTGTGCAATTCTATTTCATAGACTACCCGCCATTCTTCGACCGTGACACGCTCTACGGCACATCGCTTGGCGACTACCACGATAACGCCGAACGTTTCTATCTCTTCTGCCGCGCCGTGCTGGAAGCGACCAAGATACTAGGCGTCCCCGATCTCTTTCACTGCCACGACTGGCAGTCGGCGATGCTTCCCGTACTGCTGCGCACGCTCTATGCGGACGATCCTGCGTTCCACGGCGTGCCAACAGTCTTCACTATTCACAACATCGGATACCAGGGACTCTTCCCACCGGACATCCTGCCTTTACTGCTGCTCCCCTGGGACCTGTTCACCATTACCAAGCTGGAATTCTACGGCAAGGTGAACTTCCTCAAAGGCGCGCTCACTTACAGTGATTTCATCACCACCGTCAGCCGCAAATATGCGCAGGAGATTCAAACCGCAGAATATGGTTTCGGACTGGAGGGAGTCTTGCGTAGCCGTTCCGGTTCGGTCGCGGGAATTCTGAACGGCGTGGATTATGAGGAGTGGAGTCCAGAGGCGGACAAGTTCATCGCAGAAAACTACTCAGCCAGCGACCTGTCTGGAAAAGCGCGTTGCAAGCAGGACCTTCTGCGCGAGTTCGGACTCAATCCTGCTTCTACTCTGCCTGTCATCGGCATCATCTCGCGCTTCGCCGCCCAGAAGGGATTTGACCTGATCGCGCAGGTGGCCGACCGCCTCATGCGTGAAGACCTGCTGGTCGTTGCACTCGGCACCGGCGATAAGGAATACGAAGACCTCTTCCGCCGCCTCAACCGGCAATATCCACAGAAGTTCGCCATCAAGATCGCGTATAACAATGTCCTCGCGCACAAGATTGAGGCCGGTGCGGACATGTTTCTTATGCCCTCACGCTATGAACCTTGCGGTCTAAACCAGATCTATAGCCTGAAGTACGGAACAGTACCCGTTGTGCGCGCCACGGGTGGGCTCGATGACACGATTGAGCCGTGGGATGGACGCAAGGGAACTGGTTTCAAGTTCTCGGAGTACAGCGGCGAAGCGCTCCTCGATACCGTCAAGACTGCAATAGCCGCATACACTGACAGCGCCGTCTGGCACACCCTGATGCGCAACGGTATGGCTCGCGATTTTTCGTGGAAGACCTCGGCGAAGGAATACGTCAAGGTGTACGAGCGCGTGAAAGGGCTGCGGGGACCCATCAGCGCACCGCAACCTATGCCACTCGTGAGCGGAGCCAGGTAGCCGCCCACAGAGTCGCTTCGTACTAGGCGCTCGCTACGCGCTTGCTCCTGAACCACCAGAACACGGGGATGCCCGCCAGTATCACCAGCGTTCCGATCAGTGAATTTCGCAGATTTTCCACAAAGGTGTAGTAGAGCAGAATTGCCGATGCTGCGATGAACAGCGCGGGAACCGCTGGATAGCCCCATGTCTTGTACGCGCGCTTTGCATGCGGTTCGCGCCTGCGAAACACGAAGACCGTGCTCGCCGCCAGCATGTAGAACAGCCACTCTGAGAAGATTGCCAGCGAGAACAGTTCCCTGAACGTGCCGGCGAATGCCAGCAAAATAATCGCGAGCACCGCCTGCACGATGATCGCAACCGAGGGAGTGTGGAAGCGGGGATGAACGTCCGCCAGACTCTGGAAGAAGTATCCATCCCGCGCCATGGCGAAAGGAATTCGCGCTCCGCTCATGACCGTCCCGTTCAGCGTTACCACCATGGAGAGCGCCATGCCGACAGAAACGATTGCCGCGCCCGCCACTCCAATCGCCATAGCCGTCGCCTGCGATGCCACCTGCTGCGAGGCGGCCATCGTCGATGCCGGCATGACGTATTGCACTGCGGCATTCATCAGCATGTAGAGTGCGGCCACGATGCCGACTCCGCCGATAAGCCCTAGCGGAATGTTGCGCTCCGGGTGGCTCACCTCGCCTGCCACCATCGAGAGATCGTTCCACCCGTCGTATGCCCAAAGCGCTGCCACGAGCGCTGCGACGAAGCCCGCGATTCCGCCGCGTGCAGCCGGGTAACTGGTAGTGAAGTTCGACCAACTTCCCCCCGCCCACGAAAACCCGATCCCCGCGATCACGACGATCATCACGATCTTCAAAAGCGTGAAGACGACCTGGAAATTACCGGCGCGCCGGACGCCAACATAGTTCAGCGCGGAGATGAGCACCGTGACCGCCATGGCAACCAACTGCCCCCATGTGATCGCAACGCCCATCGAGAACGCCTTCTGTTGCAGGAATGCCAGCGAACTGAAAGTGCCGAGCACGCGCACAATCGCAACTGTCACGCTCGCAATAGAAGCGGGCTTGCCGATCATGAACCACGCCCAGCCATAGAGGAATCCCGCCGTCGGCCCGTAGGCGTCACGCACGTAAACGTATTCGCCGCCGGCTTGCGGTTTCAGCGCTCCCAACTCTGCGTATGTCAGCGCACCGAAAAGTGAGAGGACTCCTCCAACGATCCACGCCAGGTAAACCATTTTCGCCGAGCCTACAGCTTGCATCATCTCCGCCGGAACAAGGAAAATTCCGCTGCCGATGATGGTGCCCACCACGATCGCCGTAGCATGGCTCGCGCCGAGTTCGCGTACCAGTTCACGTTTGGCAACGCCCGCCTTAACCATCAACCCTCCGCAATTCCTGACTATCTTTTGGCGCCCTGCTTGTTCGTGGGCCCCGGTTATTCGAGGTGCAGAAGTAGCTCGCGATGTATCCGACGCCGAACGTTACGGCCGTCCCCAGCAGCACATACCACGTCCATGCAAGCTTAGTCCCTGCCGGGGCGTGGCCGGTTATGCGTGTAGACATGACGACGAACCATGGCGGCAGCGTCGCCAGCCATGCGTAGACGTTCACGGCGAATCCACATGCCATGCCGACCATGGCGCCCGTTTCGCTTGCCCGCTTCGTCAGGATTCCCAATAGGAAAACGCCGAGCAGCGCGCCGTAAGCAACCGAGGCAATCGAGAGTCCAACCTCGACAACGCGCCCGCCGTGCCGGGAAAGAAGGGCCAGCGCGAACAGCACAAGACCCCACACAATTGTCGCTACACGCGAGAGCAGTATCCTTCGCGCATCGCTTGTCTGCGGTCTTCGCCGTAAATAGAAGTCGATCATGGAGGTCGAGGAAAGGGAATTGAGCGCCGCACTCAGGTTGCTCATCGCCGCTGCCAGGATTGCGGCAATCAGCAATCCACTAATGCCGTGTGGCATCTGCTGCACGATAAAAGTAGGAAAGATCCTGTCAGAGCGCGTGAACGCCGCCATTGGAGACACGCTTTTGTAGAACACGAACAGCATCGCCCCGACCAGCAGAAACAATGTGAACTGGAAGAGGATGAAAACGCCACTTGCCAGCAGCGCCGCCTTTGACTGCCGTTCGTTTCGCGCCGCGAGCAGGCGTTGCACCATCAACTGATCTGTCCCATGGCTTGCGGTGGTCAGGAATGTTCCGCCAATCAATCCCGCCCAGAACGTATACGTGCGCGTCACATCGAAGCTGAAATCGAAGATACTGAACTTTCCGGCGCTCCCGGCCACGGTCGCTATCGTCGTCCAACCTCCGGGCACGAGGTGCAGGATGGTTACGAAGCCGACAATCGTTCCGCCTACGTAGATTGCCATCTGCACCACGTCCGTCCAGATCACGGCAGTCATGCCGCCCTCGAACGTGTACACCAGCGTGAGCAGCGTAACGATACCGATTGCGATTACATCGCGCTGCATGTCACTAAAATTTGCCAGCATGGGCCCAAGCGCGATGCTTACCACGATCGACACTGCGAAGACGCGAACGCCTTCCGCCGCAGCGCGCGTCAACAGGAACAACCCTGCGGTCAGAGATCGCAGACGCGGCCCAAAGCGCTGATCAATGAGCTGATATGCCGTGAACATTTCCCCGCGAAAGTATTGCGGGATAAAGATGAGTACGATAATGACGCGCGCGACCAGATATCCAAGCACAAGTTGCAGGAATGCAAGATTGGTGTCGTACGCGAGTCCGGGAATGCTGATGATGGTGAGCGTGCTGGTTTCGGCCGCGACGATGGAGAGCGCGATCGCCCACCAGGGAACGTTGCGATCGGCAAGGAAGTAGTCGCGCAGGGAGTGCTGCGACTTTCGGAAGTGCAGCCCAAATAGTGTGATTCCAACCAGGTAGAGCGCGATGAGCACAAGGTCGAGCGTGTTCAGTCCCATTCCGTCCCGGCGATACTCCCTGTTGGTTTTAGCGGCGCTGCCATTATCAGGGAAAACCGCAATGTGCGCTGCTCAAATTGTGGGTTCGCAGCCCTGTGCGTCTGTGATAGAACAGAGCCCACCCATGGCAATCTTTTTAGGTATCGACGGCGGAGGCACGAAGACCACAGCAACCGTTGCATCCGGCGATACCGTTCTTGGCACGGCCAGCGCCGGTGGTTGTAATGCCGCGCGCTGCCCCACAGACCAGGCTCGCAACAATCTGCACTCGGCCATACGCGACGCATGTAGCGCCGCTGGCGTCGATCCGGCGCAAATAGAGTATGCGTGCATTGGCGCTGCCGGCAGCTCTCGCACTGGAGTGCGTGAACTGGTGGGCAGCATCGTGCGCGAGATCGTGCCCGGCAAGGTCAGCGTGGTCAGGGATATGGTGGTGGCTCACGAGGCGGCATTCCTCGGTGCTCCCGGTGTTGTGGCTATCTCCGGCACCGGCTCCATAGCCTTTGGACGCAACAGCCTTGGAGAGACAGCGCGCGCTGGCGGTTGGGGCAGCGTCATCTCCGACGTAGGCTCCGGCTACTGGATCGGGCGCCAATCCGTCGCAGCGGCGCTGCGCGCCTGCGATGCAGGGCAGAGCACAGTTCTGCTTGAGAAAATTATGAGCACTTGGGGTGTCGAAGCACATGCAGAGATGAGCCGCGCGTGCAACACCACTCCGCCACCGAACTATTCCACGCTTTTTCCTGTTGTGCAGGCCGCCGCCGTGGAAGGCGACAGCATCGCCGGAAACATCCTGATTGAGGCGGCAAGTGCGTTGGCGAATCTGGCGAAGGTGGTCGCGCGACGGCTGTGGCCGGGGATGCAGCAGTTATCCGTCGCCATGGCTGGAGGCGTCTTCATGAACTCGCCGACCATCCGGCAGGCATTCGGCCACGCTCTGCGCGCCGAACGCAAGAACGCGGTCGTCGAACTCACTACTCTTGATCCAGCAATCGGCGCGGTGCGACTCGCCAGGAAGATGGCGGAGGGTATCGCCTCCTCTGTGGAAAAAGGCAGGTAGGCGGTGAAAGCAGCCGGTACAAAATGCACACATTCTTTGGGCGCAAGCGTGGAGGTGAGCGTTGCTGACGGGCGCGTCGCAATGGAAACTCTGATCGCGTCGAACTCGGAAGCCGATCTGCTCGCGGCTGCCGGTGATCCACGATTGACCGAGGACCTTGCGCTGGCGCTGCTGGTGCGACGCGATCTTGCCGCGAGCGTGCTCGAAGCCATTGCATCCAGCGGCCACGCCATGAAGCACCGGAGGGTGCAGATGGCAGTCGCGGCGCATCCGCGAACTCCGCGCTTCGTCTCATTGCCTATGGTTCGCCGGCTTTACACCTTCGAGTTGCTGAAGCTGTCGCTCATGCCTGCAGTCGCTTCGGACTTGAAGATTGTCACCGAGGAGACCATCGTTGCTCGACTGGAAGGAGTCTCCGCCGGTGAGCGGTTGTCCTTGGCGAAGCAGGCCACGACGCGAGTAGCTTCGGCGCTGCTGGCGGACACGGAAGCGCGCGTCATGCAAGCGGCCCTGGCAAGCGCGCGAATGACCGAAGCGGCGGTGACGAAGGCCATCATGCGCGAGGACGCTCCCGCGCAACTCGTCCACGCCGTGTGTGCCCATCCCAAGTGGTCGCTCTGCCGCGACGTGCAATTGGCTCTGCTTCGCAGCGAGTTCACCCCGCTTGCGAAAGCGATACAGTTCGCACAAGCGCTTCCGTTGAGGGAGATGCGAGACGTGCTGAGCCACTCCAGGCTGCCGCGAAACGTGAAGGACTATGTCGAACGGTTGCTGGATCGTTAACTGCCACTTCGCACGTATGCCAAGGCAGATTCGCTCACTAGACTGGCTGCTTATATATCCATAGGTGTGACCCATGAGTACGGTGCTGGCAGCCCAAGCTTCAGACGATGTTTTCTCATCGCGGTTTGTTGGTTGGTTCTTATGCGAAGGTCTGTCCGAGGTTTTCCCGTGCAGAGAAGCACATAACCAGCTTCTTTATCCTGGGGATAGTATCCAACCGAATCTGACTGATCAATCTGCCCCGCACCCTCCAAAAGACCAGCGCAGGTGAGGCAACGGCCCTGATGACAAATCGCAGGCAGCGTAATGCCAGCCGAATTCGCGGCGTCCCAAATGTACTGGTCCCTTCCGACCGAAATCCGCTTCTCCCCATAGGGCAATGTCAAGAGAACGTGGAAGGATGTACGGGCGGAGTCGCTCTCCACAGAGTCCTTTTGGGTGCAACTGGAGGATCTGCCCGGCTAAAACACAGCCGAGCAGAATCCTGGAACGTTTGTTATGACCCGATGTAGAAGGGTCGATTTTTGCTGTAAGGTGCTTCGCCGGGTTCTCCGCGCCGGAAGTGGCCTGATGGCACAGATTTCTTGTCGCGTTCGAACGCGAGTAGTTCAATGAACCACGCTTCGTGCTCGATTTCTTCGTTCAAAATGCGAGATGCCAAGTCGTAGGTTCTGGGGTCCTTGCCGAATGTTACGTCGCAAACGGCGCTCCAGCTCCGAATCGCACACCGCTCGGCCTCGAGCAGAGTCGTTAGGATGTTCACGGCCGTTGGTGGATCGGGCAATTTAGCCGCAACACAGCCTGCGATGTTGTGGAACGTTGGCAGGTCATTGGGCAGTTCTCCACCTAACTCGTAAATACGCGGGACGATCAGCTCGAAGTGCGCCCGATCCTCCAGACGGGCATCTTCGCAAATCTCCTTGTAATCTTCGTGACCTGCAAGATGCATTCTCAGGATCGTGTAGTAATAGTAAGTACTGGCGAATTCGGCGGCAGCGTTGGCGATCAACATTTGGATCAGTTTTTCCACGTCGACACCGCGCGCGCGAATGGTTTCCACACCCACTCGTTGAGTGACATCCCCGTGTTTCACAGTCTCCTGCATAGAGTCCTCCCGCATCAGGGATGCGTGCGTCTAAAGCTTGGTTTCTTCTGGGCCATGTCTCGTGATTAATGTCTCGTGACCAATGGAACTCAGAACCGGAGATGAAATTGCTGCACCTAATATCTTGCGACTTACAATTACGATATGCACTCTCAAGGGGAATTCCAGTGAACACACTGAGAGTTGGAGATTTCGCCCCCGATTTCACCCTCCGAGCCGTGAATGGCGGTGTCAAAATCAGGGTGCCGCTCAGCGACTACCGAGACACCAAAAACGTCGTTCTGGCATTTCACCCACTGAACTGGACCGACGTTTCACAAAGCCAGATAGTTGCGTACCAAAGAGACTTGGAATCATTCGCTGCCTACGATGCTCAGGTGCTGGCTATTAGCGTCGATTCCATCGTAGGCATTACTGCCTGGGAAAAGGCGATTGGACCTATAGATTTTCCGCTCTGTAGCGATTTCTACCCTCACGGCGATGTTGCCAAAAGATACAGACTTTTTTGTAAAGAACCGCCGCACCAAGGCGTGAGCGCAAGGGCAGTGTCTGTCCTGGACAAAGCCGGGCGGATTCGTTTCGTCAAGGTATATGGGTGGGATGAGCTACCCGACAATGAAGAATGTTTTCAGGTCTTGAAGAGGTTGCAGTTGCAGGGAGCGGCTTAGCGCCGGCGCTTCGGCGCGGTTACCCCGTAAAGAAACAGGACAGGTATTGTGAATACCTGTCCTGAGTTAAAGCAGGGCCGGGGCCCTACTGAAGTTAGCAATTCAGTTAGAACGTGTAACGCACCGAGAAGCGCATCGTACGGGAAGCCTGGAACAAGTTCGGCTTGCCGTAGCGATTGGAGAGAGTCAACGCTTGACCGTTGCTCACGCCAACGTAGTCCCAACCGTTCAGGAAGGCCTTCCAATCAACGCCGGTCTCGGGAACGGCCGGGTCTTTCGGAGTAGCAATTCCACCGCCAGCAAACGGGGTGTTGAAGACCGACAGCACGTTCCGCTGGTTCAAGAGGTTCGAGACGGTCCATTCAAATCCGAGCCGCTGGTTCTCGTGGTTCTTGCTGACGCGGAACGAGTGGTTGAAGGACATGTCTGTCTGCGAGAACACGCCGGTACGCCTGCCGTGCTGAATTCCGTCCGAGACGAGATTTCCGCAAGTGTCGCAGAAGTTCGCTTTTGTGGAATCCGGCTGATAGCTACCGGGAAGTGCGTGCAGGTCAACCCAGTTGCCGCGTCCCTCGACGTAAACGCAACTCGAGGTCGTGCCAAGGGTCGGCCAGCAGGTTGTGATTGGGGTGCCTGAGAACGCAGACTGCGTCAGGCCAAGCGTGGTCTCCTGGCCCCACCACTTCAGCCGATACCAACCGAACATCTTCAGTGCATGAGGACGATCGGTGCTGAGCGGGCCATCGATGATGTTTCCGTGCGAGTCGAACTGCAACTGAGGTTGATCAAACGCGCGGTGATTGTTGGGGCTATGGCGTCCGCCGTTACCGTCCGTAATGTCGGTATCGGTAAGGCCGGAGTAGTTACCTCTGAGCCGGCTATAGGTGTAGGACACGGAGCCAAACCACTTTTCCGATGCCTGCTTGGTCAAGCGGAGCTCGAGTCCGTCATAGTTACGAATCGCCTTTGGCTGCGCTGGGCAGCTTGGGCACTGGGGATCCAGGCCGTTTGCAGTGCGGTGAAGCAGATCACCATATGTCGAGCCTGGGTTGCCGATGTAGAAACCGAGGTCATCGGTAATGCCGATATCCTCGATAGTTTGGTCGAGGCGTTTCCGCGAATAACGAACTTCCAAGCCCAGGTTCGGCCTGATCGCCCAGTCGGCACCCGCCACATACTCATGCTGCTGCATGGGCTTGATGTTCGGGTCGACTCCAGGATCCAGCGGGTTGATGATGTTCCTTCGGAAATCGACGTTTTCGATGAAACGACCGACGGTCACGCCAGGCGCTGGGCCGGACGCCGGGCAACCATGGTTACCCGGCGCGGTGGGCGTGATGGTGTTGAAATTCGGGTCGTCCATCGCATAGACGCAGTCGTGCCAGTATTCACCGCCAAACGATCCGCGAGGCAGGGAGTACTTCATGATGTCGAAGAACTTCCCATAGCTCGCGTAAAGTTTCAGCTTTCCGTTGTGGAGCACGTCATAAGCACCACCGATACGGGGCGCGACCTTGTCACCAAAGCCGAAATTGATGGAAGAAGCACCCGGGCCGTACGGCGGCAGGAACTCCTTATCGAAACGGACACCGATGTTCAACGTTAATCCGCGTCCGACGTTCCATGCGTCCTGTAAATAAAGCGCGTGGTTGTTGCTGGTTACCTTGCCAGCAGTATCCACTCCGTCATGGACGACGAAGTAGCCCGCGTAGCCACGGCACTGGTTGCCGTTCGCCCCGTACTGAGCGATATTTTGGGCGATGATCGCATCGCAGGCGTTCTGGTTGGTTGCGACCGGATACTTCTGGCCATAGAAGAGATCAACTTCGGCTGTGTTGTAGCCGTTCAGCACGGTGTTTGACAGCTTGTTCCAAGCGTATCCCACCTTGAAGGTGTGGGTACCAAGGAAGCTGCTGACGAAGTACGAAGCGTCGCTGCTGAACGTCTTGCGCTTGTACGCGTCGAAAATAAATTGTTGGTTCGGCCCAATGTTCGAGAAGCCGATCGTGTTCTTGTACGCCTGGTTCAACAGTGCTCCGTCGAGTCCGAGTGTGCCCGGGTCTGTACCTGCGGGGGCATTCAGAGGGGCGGAGTACAGGTAACGAAGTCCAACGGGACGGCCGCGATCTTCGGAGTTGTTGAAGAAGTATCCGAATCGTGAGGTCACGACCATCTTGGAACTCGGGGTCCAGTCGCCGCCGAAATTATAGACGGAGCTAGGAGCGACAGTACCTGTATCCGAGCGAATCGTGCTTGGATCGGTGCTGGCGCTAGTGTTCAGCTGGTTATAAACGGAGTCCGGCGTGCCGGGTAGAACACCCTTTGTCTTGGAGTAGCCATACTGCCATGAGCTGAATACACGCAGCTTGCTGAACGCCAGATAATCAAGGCGCGTCATCGCATTGTGTTGCTGGTAGCTGCGACTGAATGTTCGTAGGCCGGGGTTTGTCGAACCGTTGAAATTGACCGTGCGCTCCATCGAGTCAAGCGTGGGAACGTAGCTGCTGAAGATCCAGAGGCGGTCCTTCAGGATCGGTCCACCGATCTCGAACCCGGGCTCTACGATTTTGCGCGGATCTTTCATCTGGATATAGTACTGAGCCGCCTGGTCCGTCCTGGTCCCGGAACTAAACGAGGTGTTGGGGTCGCCGCGCAGGCCGCAATTGATCTGCTGACCAGAGAGCGCGTTCGGTGCAGGCGTGGTGCCGCACTGATCGTTTGCATTGAATGCGTCGGATCGATAGTGCGTGAAGAGGCTGCCGTGCCAGTTGTTGGCACCCTTCTTCTGGATGACGTTGACGACGCCGCCAAGCGCGCCGCCGTACTCAGCTTCGAAGCTGCTGCTTTTGATCTGAACTTCCTGGACGAATTCGAATGGTACGTTCTTGCCGACGCCGCCGTCCTGGATGTTTGTGGTGTTTAAGCCTTCCACCATGTAGACGTTTTCGGAGTCGCTGGCTCCATCGATCTGGAAGCCATTCGCGCGAGTGGGATCGTCACGACGGCTTTGCAGCGGTTCCTGGCGTGCGCCGGGGGCAAAGGGGATGACAGACTGGAACGAACGGCCCTTCGGCATCTTGTCCAGCGTCTGTTCTTCGATGGTGACCGAAACCTTGCTCTGGCTCACGTCAACGAGAGGTGCCGCGCCAGTGACCTCGACTGTCTCAGTCGTGGTGCCGACCTCGAGAGTGATGTCAATATTGGGGAGTCGGCCGGTCTCAAGTTTGATGCCGGTCCGCTTCACAGTCCGGAAGCCCGCGGCAGTAACAACGAGGGTGTATTGGCCCGGAGGGAGGTTGGAGAAGCGATAGAAACCACTCGCGTCGGTTTCAAGCTTCTTCGTGCCGATGAGGGTGGCTGCGCTGACTTCCACGGTTGCCTTGGTGACTGCGGCAGCTGTGGGATCTTTTACGTAGCCCTGGAGCCCAGCCGTAGTCTCTTGCGCGACCGCGGCTGAGACCATGAGGCACGCCAGCAACAACAACACGAGCGTGAAGTGTCTCTGAAAACGGTGCATAGATCGTCCTCACAATTGAGTCATCCAGAACGGATAACTCCCCATCTATCTCGACTACATTCTGCTTTGGAAGATGGCTCGGCCGAGGATCAATAAGGAATCGATAAAGCTGAGAACTTAATTAGGAATCAAAAAAGAAGAAGAAACTATAGAAGAACGACTATGGGCAGAGTAGTCGCACGTCGGGTGCCATGCGATAGAGCAACGTAAGATGCTGAATTTTCAACGCTGCTGTGCTTTGTTTCGACTTACACCTATGGAAGTTCATAGAACAGACGAAAAGCTATATTCAATTTTGGATTTGTTAGCTTTTAGGAATCTTCTAATGCGGCTATTAAGTGGTATGCAAGTTCCACCACCTATGTGGCGGAAGTAGGCTTGATGCACCGAATGGAACTTTAGTGGGGCAGATCAATCACGGTCATGCGCTGTCGGGTGTGGTGGCTTGAGTCTTAGCTTCGCGACTGAAGTGGTCGAGAATGGCGTCTGCCTGCTTACTGTTAACGACTGCTGTAAGCGCGGAGTAGTTGGCTTGCCGGACCGACTCCACTGAGCCGAAATGTTGCAGGAGTCGTTTGCGAGTGAGTTCGCCGATGCCGGGGATGTCGAGCAATTCGCTGTGACGGTCCCGCATCTGGCGACGCTTGCGGTGGAAGGTGATGGCGAAGCGATGAGCTTCGTCGCGCACCTGCTGTACGAGGTGTAGTGCCGGAGAATGCCGGTCCAGGATAACGGGCTCGTCCTCCTGTCCGTACACGTAGATGATCTCTTCGCGCTTGGCAATCGACGCGAGCGGCTGTGTAGTGAGACCGATGATCTGCAATGCTTCCGCCGCTGCATGGAGTTGTCCGATGCCGCCGTCCACCAGGATGAGCGAGGGTAGAAGCACCTTGTCTTCGAGCAGCCGCTTGTAGCGCCGGGTAATCACTTCGCGCATGGAGGCGAAGTCATCCACGCCCTCGACCGTGCGGATGATGAACTTGCGGTACTCGGAGTTCCGCATTTTTCCGTCTTCCCACACGACCATGCTGGCGACGGTTTCCGCGCCCTGTATGTGCGAGATGTCGAAACACTCTATGCGCTTAGGTTCTTTGGCAAGCATGAATACGTCCTGCAATACGGACTTCATTACATCCGTGCGGGGCTTCATGACCCGGAAGCGCTGGTCATATGATTGCTTGGCGTTGTTGCCAACGAGGTCGAGCAGGGAACGCTTATCGCCGCGCTGCGGAACTTCAATGTGCACTCGTGCGCCGCGCTTTTCGCTGAGCAGGTCTTCGAGCGTGGCGCGATCTTCGAACTCTACGGGAATGAAAATCTGGCGCGGAACATACTGCGCATCAACGTAGAGCTGCTTCAGCAGCGTGCCGAAGAATTCTCCGACCTCGAAACGGTTGCCGGCTTCGAGCTCTCCCAGGTCTTCCCAGAAAAATTCACGGCGGTCGAGGACCTTGCCTGTGCGCATGTGGAAAAGGTTCGCGGCAAGCAGGTGGTTCTCGTAGTGATAATTGATGACATCTGCGTCGTCCCCATCGGCGGTGGCGATACGCTGCTTCTCGCTGACCTGCTCGACGGTGGTAATGAGGTCGCGATACTTGGCGGCAAGCTCGTACTGCTCGTCAACGGCGGCGCGCTCCATGCGTTCGCGCAACGAATGCGTCAGGTCGCCCTGGCGGCCTTCAAGGAACAGACGAACGTCGCGGATAGCTTCCGAGTAGATGCTGGGCGTCGTGAGTCCGGCGACACACGGTCCGAGACATCGCTTGATGTAGTACTGCAAACAAGGACGCGGGTGATCGCGCGTCAGGTCGATATTGCACGATGGCACGAGGAAATGCTTGTGAATCAGGTCTACGATGCGATAGGCCAGGTTCGCCGGGAAGAACGGCCCGAAGTAAGCTGAGCCGTCTTTCTTCAGTCGCCGGGTGACGAAAACTCGCGGAAAGCGTTCACCGAGCGTGAGCTTGACGTACGGGTACGACTTGTCGTCGCGCAGGAGAATGTTGTAGCGCGGCTTCTTCTGCTTGATCAGGTTGTTCTCGAGCGCGAGAGCCTCGCGTTCGTTCTCGACCGTGATGTATTCCAGATCGACGGCTTCGCGCAGGAGCGACCCGGTCTTGGCATCCTCAGAGGCACCTTCAACGAAGTAGGAACGCACGCGTGCACGGAGGTTCTTCGCCTTGCCAACGTAGATGACCTCTCCCTCGGCGTTCTTGTACATGTAAACGCCGGGGTCTGTGGGAAGCGTCCGAATTTTCTGGTGAAGGTCCATGAGGAGCAGTTCTCAGTGGCGCGTAGGCAGTTTCGCCGCAGGCTACTCAGTTCCTGATGTGAGTACCTCCGCCACCATTCATTGCAAGATTACCGACAGGTTAACACCACAATCTGCCGACTGTGGCTGCCTAACCTCCCGGTAAAAATTCTACTCTCCCTCCACGGATTGCCTGCCTGATGGGAGAATTGCTAAGCACAAATTCTGCCTGGGCTGTAAGTCACAGAAAATAAACGAGCGACATCTGCATAGGTATCCACTGAATTGGCAGAGCGTTTGCTCTTACAGATGACGAGCGCTAACGGCGAGCCGGTCTGCGAGTCGGCAGAGTTCCGTGGCCCCAGGTTACTCGCCGCGCGAAAAGATTGGTCAATCCCCATATAGGGGAGTGAGGAGCCCTTCGATGATCGCCCGAGTTCCAGTGGTAGCAGTTCTCTTGCTGGGCAGCATGGCATTCACAGCCGGATGTGCCAGCAAGAAGCATGTGGCACGTGAAACCGCACCCATTATCAACAAGGTCAATGAATTGGATGATCTGACCTCGAAGACGACTCGCGAGATCCGCGACACCGACCAGCGCGCTCAGCAAGGCATCCAAGGCGTTCAGGCCAAAGCCTCCGAAGTCGACCAGAAAGCCACAACGGCAGGCCAGCAGGCAGAGCAGGCACAGCAGTTGGCCTCCAAGGCCGTGACTGGCGTCGATCAGCTGACGCAGCAGGTGGCGAATCTGGACAACTATCGTCCGGTTGCGGAGACGAGCGTTCATTTCGGTTTCGACAAGGCTGATTTAAGCAAGAAGGCGAAGGAAGTTCTGGACCAACTTGCATCGCAGATCCCGAACACCAAGGGCTACATTGTGGCCGTCGAGGGTGGCACGGATTCAACAGGCGACAAGGACTACAACTACCAACTGAGCCAACGCCGCGCCGACACCGTAATTCAGTACATGGCGCAGAACCACAACATCCCCGCGCACAAGATCTATTTGATCGGGTTGGGCGAGGACAAGCCAGCTGCGAAAAACACAAGCGCACAAGGCCGCGCGGAGAACCGCCGCGTTGATGTTCGGCTGATGACGAACGTAGTGGGTCAGCCGGCCCAGACGTCTGCACAGCAATAAGGAAACTCCGCCGGCCGCGTGCTGGCCTGATGAAGTGTCTATAATCTGACGCCGCCTGTTACCCGGGCGGCGTTTCACCGTGGCTTAAAGAGCTGGTCTTTCGCGGTTTGCTTTCCCTTGAGCGTGTGTAGTGGCGGGCAGCTGCGCGTTACAATATGTCTATGACAAAGCTTGTAGGTTGGGCTGTGGTGGGGCTATTACTTTCGACCGGCGTAGCAGCCGCGCAAAGCTCCGGCCCGCAAAAGCCGAAGGCTAGCCAACGCACCCAGATGCCTGCCGAAAATGAGCCTGCGCCGCGCTCCGACGACGGAGCAGGTCACAGTTCGAGCAAGGATACGCGCATCGACCTTTCCCCGCCCCGGGGCGACGCGATGATGCATCCGAACAGCGAGATTCCTGCCGACGTCACCGAGATGAGACCCTACGACCCGCACAAAGCGGAGAAGAACATTGAAATAGGGGACTTCTACTTCAAGAAGAAGAATTTTGAGGCGGCAGCTAGCCGCTATCGCGAAGCGCTATCGTGGAAGCCGAACGACGCAGTGGCGACATTCCGGCTCGGGCAGTCGCTGGAGAGCCTTGGACAGGGTGCCGATGCGCGGCAGGCCTACGAGGAGTATCTGAAGATCCTGCCGAACGGGCCATCTGCAGAATATGCCAAGAAAGCCGTTGAGCGCCTGCCGAAGCCTGAAGACAAAAAAGCCAGCTTGAAAATTAATGAGTAGGTGATACGTGGAAGTGAACAGGCCCGCGAAGATGCGCGGGCTTTTGCATTGGTGGAACAGGGGCTACGAAACCTAGTGTTCCGTCGCAATGTATTTGCCAGTTGTTGCGTTGACGGCCACACGGAGCTTGGCGTCATTTCGGTTTGTACCGTAGATGACGTGCCAAACGAGCTCGCTCTTACGGGGGCTGAAGTCGAGAGAGAAGAACACGGGTTGCTTGGGATCCTTCTTCATCAACTTATCGCCACCGTGCTTCTGCGCTTCGGTGAAGGCGGCATCGCTATCGATCTTCAGGAATGCCACGTCGAACACCTGTGTTGAAGTATTCGCGGGATTGTAGGTGTCCTCTGTGCCACGCGAGATACCTCGGGCGGGCACGTCTTCGCCGCTCAGGCCGGACCATGTATAAGCCTTGATAGCGCGGCGCGACGCGGAGGCGAACTGTGCGCTCCAGATGCCAGCCTTTCCCTGCCCAACCGGAGCGCCTTCGGTGTATGCGGATTCCAGACGATAAGGCTTCGCATCGGCGGCGAAGGCGCGGGCCGCCACGTACAGCTTTTGGAAGGCGTTGCGCCCGGTCTCGTATTGCGTTGCTTCCGTTTTCGCCTCCTGAGTGGTTGAGGATTGCGTCTTGCCCGTGTCATTTAATTTGTTGGGAGAAGATGAGCACGCGGCAAGCGAAGCCAGCAAAAAGAGTGCGAATAGGACAGGGATGGTTGAGTGGTACTTGCCCATCGTGTTTTCCTTTTCAGTTGCCAACAATGAGTCGTACGCTGAATCGCAATGAGTCGCAACTTCACGTCGCTAACGATGATTCAGAGTGGGTCGGACGGGTATCTCTAAGCTATTGAAGCAAAGTTGTACCATTTAATGGACACCGAGGACGACCGAATGGATGCATACATCGAGTGGGCGAGGAATGAGATTTCGGAAGTCACCAGTGGTGCGCGCCCCGAACAGATGGGTGCTGCGCCTAACGGCAAATGGAGTGCTGCCCAGATTCTGGAGCATCTTTCGCTGACGTACAGCGGTACGGCGAAGCTTTTCGAACGTCTGCTGGCGAGCGCGGAGGAGCCGCAGGTTCCAACCCCAACACTGAAGCAGCGCGTCGCTATCTTGTTGGTGACCGGGATCGGTTACTTCCCGTCCGGACGGGAGGCCCCTGAGAGGGTGAGGCCTCGGGAAGTGTATCTGGAGACCATCATTGCATCGACCCTGGCGAATCTCCGAAAGATGGACTCAATGCTTGCACAGGCCGAAGCGCGTTGGGGTGACAACTATCGAGTCGCGTCCCACCCTGTGCTCGGTCCGCTTACGATTCGGCAGTGGCGGAAGTTTCACTCCATGCATGCCCGGCATCATGTAAAGCAGATTCGTGAGAGGCTCGCGACAAGCTAGTCACCGGCGTTGCCGAGATTGCATACCTTGCGGAAAGGCCCGCGTGTCTCGCGGGCATTGTTTTGTCAGTAAATGAGTGTGCAACTTGTGGCCGTCCCCATCACTCTGAATGGGGAGACCTTGCCCCATGCCAAAACTTACTGTGCTCGTCCACACCAAGAACAATGCAAAGTCGTTGGGGCAACTTCTAGATGCTTTGAAGTTTTGCAACGATCTCCTGGTTATAGACGACGACTCCGAAGATCGCACGGTACGAATCGCATGCAAGCATCACGCACGGGTTAAGAAAGCGATTCCGGGCGTTACGGCAGGCGCGTACGCAATGGATTCATTTCACCCCTGGGTGCTGGTTGTCCGCCCGGATGAGATGCCGAATGAAGAGTTGATTCGCGCGCTGAAGCAGTGGAAGGCGGAGAAGAAGCAGGACGAAATTTCCGGTTACGCGATCGCCGTGCGAGAACAGCGCGACGGCAACTGGAACAACTGCGGTGCGCAGATGCGATTGGTGAACCGCCTCAAGATTAATTGGACCGGCGAACTGCCTCCCGATAGCTCTGTTGCCGGACGAATGCCCGGAGAGCTATTGCGCACCATTGAAGAGGAAGGGAAGGCGGAGTAATCCGCAGCGGTTACTCTACCAGCCACCATCCTATCGTCACTATCGACTGATCACTATCCACTATCCACTTGTCCTATCCCCGTATAATCTCGGAATTCATCAGAGATTCACGACAGGCACATTGTGGACCTTTACACGTTCTACGCGATGGCGGCGGTTTCCCTGTTCGGACTCGCGTTCGGGAGTTTTTTGAATGTCTGCATCTACAGGCTTCCGCGCGGACTTTCCGTGGTGAAACCCCGTTCGGCTTGCCCCAAGTGCGGCTCCGAGATTGCGGCATATGACAATATTCCGGTGCTGAGTTGGGTGTTCTTGCGCGGGCGTTGTCGCCGTTGCGGGACGCCGATTACGCCGCGTTACGCGATCGTTGAGCTGACCACCGCGCTCTTGTTCCTGGCGTGCTTCGTGGTGTTCCAGCCTTTCATCGGACTCGTCATCAAGTTCTGTATCTTCTCCTTCCTCACGCTCGGGCTCATTTTTACCGACTGTGAAAATCGATTGCTGCCGGACAAACTGACACTGACGGGAGCCCTCGTCGGACTCGCACTCAGCGTCCTTCCGGCCTTTTCTCCTCAGCTACTCGATATGTTTGTCGGCGGTCCGTTCTCTCCCTCTGCCCATGGTGCGGAGCTGCTGACAGCATTCGATTGGGGATGGCGTTCGTTCGCCAATTCTTTGCTGGGTGCGCTTGTCGGCGCGGGATTTATCTGGGGTGTGGGCGAATTGTATTTCCGTTTGCGCGGCATGGTCGGCATGGGCTTCGGGGACGTGAAGCTGATGGCAATGATCGGCGCATTCCTGGGTGTCTGGTCGGTGCTGCTCACAATCTTCCTGGGCTCGGTGATTGGTGCGGTACTGGGCATCGCGCAATTCCCGCTGCTCTGGCGAAAGCGCGTCAGTTCGCCGTCCATGATGCGCCGCTATCCGGATAAGAAAGAGCGCAGACGCGAGGCATATGAGTCAGCGATGCGATGCCTACGGCTGCCCTTTGGAACGTTTCTCGGTATCGCGGCGCTGGTGACGGTGTTCTTCGGCGACGCAATCCTGCGCTGGTACCTGGGGCGCTTCTGATGGATTGGCTCGCCAACCCGGTCACAGTGCGTGCGGCTGCCGTGCTGTTCTTTGCGGCGGTTGCGTTTGTTGGCGGTGCGTGGCTCATGCGTCGTGTGCGTCGAGAACTGACCGGCGACACAGAGTTACGCTCACGAACCGTCGGCGAAAGCGCTTTCGCGCTGGAGACCTACAACGGCGTGATTCAGCGGTTGAAGGAGCAGGAGCAGGAACTGCGTCGCTTGCGTGAAGAGGCGAGCGCAAAGGCATCGGCAACTGAAAACGTGAGCGCCGCAGTGCTCTCAAATCTGGCAAGCGGCGTGGTGCTGTTCAATACGGCCGGCATGGTGCAGCAGGCGAATGAGGCAGGGAAGCGAATCCTCGGATACGCTTCGCCCATCGGGCTTCATGCACGCGACGTGTTTCGTGGCGTGACCGCACTGCGAATGTTTTCTGCGGACGCCGAGACCGATGCCGCTCCTCTGATACACGCGCTTGAGGACGCGCAGTCCGAGTCCAACGGACTCGAGAGCTTCCGGCGCGCGGAGATGGACTACACCACTCCCGCAGGAGACGTCCGCGTCCTGGGTGTAACGCTCTCGCCCGTGAAGACCGGCGGGGGACAGCGCCTCGGAGTAGCGTGCCTGGTCAGCGACCTCACGGAAATCACGCAATTGGCACGTCAGATGCGCACGAAAGAGAGCCTTGCAGCGCTTGGCGAAATGTCGGCTGGGATTGCGCATGAATTCAAGAACTCCCTCGCAACCATCAGTGGATACGCACAGATGCTCGCGCAGGGAGAAGCTGGCACCGCCAGGGATTTCGGCGAGCGGATCGCGCGAGAAACACAGACCCTGAATCGCGTGGTGATGGACTTTCTCCAGTTCGCTCGTCCCGGCGAAATGCGGAACGTGACGGTCGAACTTGTGCCGGTGTTGCAGGATTGCGCTACCGAGGCGGGCGTAGCGTTGGATTGCGATGTGTCATTGGATGTGGCCTTGCGCGGAGATCGGACCGCGCTGCGTCAGGCCTTCAGCAACCTGCTCCGAAACAGTGCGGAGGCCGCTTACAATGGTCAAGCTATTTGTGTATCTGTGCGGGCACAATCGCGCGGCGAGATGTTGGAAATCGAATTGAAAGACAACGGCAAGGGCATCGACCCGAAGGACGTTGGCAAGGTATTCATCCCGTTCTACACCACGAAGGCGCAAGGAACGGGGCTTGGCTTGGCCCTGGTGCACCGCATTGTAAGCGAGCACGGTGGAAGTGTCCGCGTGTCTAGTGACGAAAGTGGCACGACGTTTACGCTCCTGCTACCCATGGCGAACGGCACTGGTAACGGCAACGAATCGCGCTAGAATAGGCCAGAAACTCGGGAGAGAAACTTTGCTTCGAGTGCGCGCCTCTGCGTGCGCCGGGTGCAGTAAAAACGAGGGAGACTGATTCATGACCCGCATCGCGAAGTCAGGCATTTGCACGATCCTGTTTGGCACGCTGGTGCTCGCCGCAGGTGCCCAGTCTCTGGGCGATGTGGCGCGCCGGCAAAAGGAGCAGCAGCCGAAGGCGAAAGCCAGTAAGGTGTACACCAACGACGAGATTCCGTCGACAACAGTGCCGAATGATGTGTCCAGGAGCGATGCGGGAAAAGACGCGACCGCGTCCAGGGAAGCGAAGTCCGCGAAAGCAGACTCCGGCAACAGCAAGGATGCCGATACGCCCGAAGAAAAGAAGAAGCGCGAACAGGAGTGGAAGGACAAAGTGAGCGATGCGAAAAAAGGTATCGCGGATCTGGAGCGCGAACTTGCTTTGATGGACCGCGAGTACAAACTGCGTGCCGCCGTGTTCTACGCCGATGCCGGCGCGCGCCTGCGCGATGACAAGAAGTGGGCCGACGAAGATCGCAAGTATAAAGAGGGCCTGGCGAAGAACCAGACTGCGTTGAGCGCCGCGAAACAGAAGCTGGAAGATCTTCGCGAGCAAGCTCGTAAGGCTGGCGTGTCGATGGATTAGCGTGTCGCTGAACGAAATTCTCGGGCGACCGAACTTTCGGTCGCCTTCGTTCTTTGTATCGACGGACAAGCACGATGAATCGAGGCTGATGGATAACATTCTGCTGGTGGAGGACAAGGCGGAGTTGCGCGAGATGCTGGTGACGGCATTGGCGCGCATGGGGTACGAAGCAGTGCCCGCGGCGGGTGTCCCACCGGCGCTTGCGGCACTCGCGACGACCCGGCTGTCTGCGGTGTTAACGGATTTGAAGCTACCCGGCGGCAGCGGCATGGACGTGCTCCGTGCGTCCATCGCTGCAGACGCAAGCGTGCCAGTCGTGATTATGACGGCCTACGGCTCCATCGCTGAGGCCGTAGATGCCATGCGCGAAGGCGCTTACGACTTCATTCAAAAGCCGATCGATCTTGAATATCTGAAGCATCTGCTGGCACGTGCCATGGAGCGTCAGGAACTCGTGCGCGAAGTCGTGGTATTGCGCGAGGAGTATGCGCGCAAATTCGGCTTCCCCCGCATTGTGGGCGATCACCCCTCCATGCAGGTAACCGCGCGCGAGATGCAGCGCATAGCCACTACCGATAGCACGGTTCTGCTGCTCGGCGAGAGCGGCACAGGGAAGGAGCTCTTCGCTCGTGCGATCCACCAGTTGAGCGCGCGGGCAAGCAAGCCGATGGTGACCATCAACTGTGCGGCAATTCCGGAAACGCTCGTCGAAAACGAACTCTTCGGCCACGAGAAAGGCGCGTTTACCGGCGCGTTGCAGCGCAAGCCGGGGAAATTCGAGGTCGCCCACCATGGCACGCTCTTCCTTGACGAGATCGGCGAACTGCCCTTGAGCGCTCAAGGCAAGCTGCTGCGCGCCATTGAAGAGAAAAAAATCGATCGCCTGGGCGGCGCGGGCGAGATCACTGTGGACGTGCGCGTCGTCGCAGCGACAAATCGCGACCTGGAATCTGCGGTGGAAGCGGGAGAGTTTCGGCGCGACCTCTACTACCGCCTTGCTGTTTTCCCCATTCGCATACCGGCACTGCGCGAGCGCGGCGAGGATGTCGTGCTGCTGGCCGAGCATTTCCTGGAGCGATTCCGAAAAGAACTCAGGAAGCCGCGCATGAAGTTTGCGCCGGATGCGTTGAGCGCTTTGTGTACCCATAACTGGCCGGGAAACGTTCGCGAATTACAAAACGTAATCGAACGCGCCGCTATTCTGAACGAGGGCGATTTGCACGCTGCCGACCTCGCGCTTTCCATGAACGTACGTGCGGGGTGTGCGCGCACCGAAGTGACGGCATTCGCGACGCCCAGCGCGGAGGGTTCTCTCGCCGAGGTGTCATCACAGGCAGTGCGTCAGGTCGAACGTGCAAAAATCGAAGCAACACTGCGCGAGTGCAAATGGAATAAGGCGGCGACGGCTCAAAGGCTAGGAGTGAGCTACAAGACGCTGCTCACAAAGATTCACGCCTATGATCTGGACTGAGAAGAGCGCACGAGCGCAGGCATGGACTAGAAAGGGCACGGCGTGAGCCGTGCCCCGATTGCAGATGACTGTGGCCGCCGCTGGACGATTATTCCAATCTGCGCCGATTGGCTTGTGATGCCGGAATCACCGTCACCGGGCTCTCCAGCCGGAAGGTAAGCAGCGCTTCCGGTCCCAGCTTGATCTGCTGGCCGTGGGTTGCGGCCTGCACGCCTGTTCCTGCGCCCGCGCCTACCGTGGCGCCAATCGCAGCGCCCTTACCGCCGCCGGCAAGTCCGCCGATGATTGCACCGAGCGCGGCGCCTCCGCCAACTTTAGCCGCCGTATTCTTGCCGCGCGACGTGCCCTGCTTTGCCCATTGATTCGTCCGAATCTGGTAGCCGCGCCCGTTGATGCTGATCTTTGTCAACTCGATTGCGAGTGCCGATTGGCCTTTAAATCGGCCTGCGCTTTTGGCATCGACAACGCGACCTTCCACGTCTGCATCGGCAGGGATGACAATATTGTCATCGACAACGATGGGTGAGTTGAGCGTAGCGCGGAAGGTATCGCCCGGCTGGCTCTTCTCGGAATCCACGGCGTCGATGAGGCGAATAGCAAGCGTCGTGCCGTCGGGTACGGTTACTTTCTGTATCACGGGTGCAGCCGGAATCACGGGTGTGGCCGGAGCGGGTGTTGTTGCGGTCGAAGCCGAGCTGCTACTGCTGTTACTGTAATCTGGGACATGTGTCTGGCTGGCCGAAGAGCCGCGCGTGCTGGTTGCGCGCTGTGCCGAGCGGCGCGCGGGCTCACGCGCCGGTTCCTGTACGGGGGCCGCGGCTGACTGTTCCTGTTGATCTGCCGGGGCGAGCTGCGTGTTGCCCGCCGTGGAAACCTGGAGATTGTTGACGACCGTCTTTACGCCTTCAACCTGCGAGGCGGCCGTTGCTGCGGCTCCGCGCTCCTGGTCGGAGTTAACATATCCGCCGAGCGTGACCACGCCATTCGCCGCCTGAACACTGATCTGACGGCTTGTGATGTTGGGGTCCGACATGACCTTAGTTTGAACTTCGCTTGCGATCTGCGAGTCGTTCTTCGATGAGCCAAGCGGATTGCGGTTGCAAGCGGTCGCGAGTCCGAAGATAAGTACGAGCGCCAGCAGTACGAATATCCGTGCTTCGCTGCGCCCAAACGCGGATAACGAAGTGATACCTTTCGCCTTCATAAGTTCGCTCCTGTTTCCAAACTTGTGGTTACTGAAGTTAGATGCAGAGTTGCTGTCGCCTCTGCTGAAATTTTTTTTGCACTCAAGTCTCACAGATTACTCCTTTCGCAGCCCGACAGGAACTTGCTTGAAGGAGTTATCGAAACCGGCGTGGCCGGCGTCGCAAGCGTCCGCGCAAAGACCCGGTGCGCCCAGGCGTCGAAGCAGGAAGCGCGGTAAGCGATAGCGGTTCGAGGCAAGAAAACGATAGAGCGTCGGCCCAAACCAGCGGAATGGCGGCAACGAGAGGATGCGCGCGAGCCAGCGGCGGCGCGGCAGCACTCGCAGGATTACCATCCATCCCCAGAACCCTGCATACCAGCGTCCGTCCGGCGTGAGCACGTGCATCTCGCGCGCGAGTTCGCGTCGTGTGAACGGCGTCTCCGCTGCGATCTCGGGACGATTGAAGTCGCGGAAATCGATGCGACGCCCTGTGTCGTAAGGCTCAATCAAACCGCGAGCCCACCAGCAGAACTCGCAGTTTCCGTCCGTGTACACGCGGAGTTTCGGATAAATAGCCATGATTCTTTAGACGGCCAGATAGCTGCAGAGATTCAGACACCCCCCGCAGCACCCCCCGCAGTGATAAAACCCGGTACCTCGCAACAATATGCGTTCAACAAAATGCGTTGGAAATACAGCCGATTGAGCTTGCTGAGTTTGTGTGGTACAAAGACGCCCGAACGTTAATGCTGTGATTGTTCACCGTTAACGGTTCACTATGAGGCGTGCTCCAAGGGAGAGCCATGGCATTTCGCGTAGAACGCTCCGAGTACGACCCGCAAGATGGGTTCCTGTACTACGTGTCGTTCAAGCCGAACACGGAGATCGAGCCGGAGAACGTCCACGCGCGCATGCCCGTGGATGCCGCGGTGTCGGTCTCAGAGACAGGCGATCTCGCCGACCTCATGTTCGTATTGCCTAAGCCCTGCCGTAACGATCAGGCACTCACGTTCATACGGAAAGACGAGATGGCGGATTACATCGAGCCGCGTGTATTCATCGCCGTGCCCGGCTATAGCGGCGACGCGGTAGTTGAGGCTCCCGCGAAGCTGGATTTGGACATCGCAGGCAGGATCGTGGGCATGGAAATCCAGTGGTCTCCGGAGCAGTCGCGAGGCAACGCCTGACAGCAGCCGAGCTCCCGCCTGCCGCCTGCGACGTGTAACATGACTGACGTGCAAAACCTGACAGAGCAGGTGACCGCATTCGTGCTGGCCGCCGGCCGGAGCACACGCATGGGTGAGGACAAAGCAGAGGCTTGGGAATGGCAGACCAGAATCAGCGGCCATATATCGAATTCCAGCACGTATCCAAGGCATTTGGCGACAACGTCGTGCTGGACGACGTGAGCTTTGACGTGATGCCCGGGGAAACCGTATGCATCCTTGGGCGAAGCGGTGTAGGCAAATCCGTAGCGCTACGCCACATAATGGGATTTCTGAAGCCAGACGCCGGGCGCATCTGGGTGGCGTACGAAGACATCACAGACTATCCCGAACCGGAGCTTGAGCGCATACGCAAGAAGGTCACGATGGTGTTCCAGAACGGCGCGCTATTCGATTCGCTCAGCGTGGGCGAGAACGTGGCATTTTCGCTTCGCGAGCGTGGCGACCTGAACGAAGAGCAGATCTACCAGATTGTCGACGGCCTGCTGGACATGGTGGGGGTCCGTGAATATCGCGACCAGTTGCCATCGGATCTCTCGACCGGGATGAAGCGGTCGGTGGCCATTGCGCGTGCACTGGCGGCGCAGCCCGATGCTGTTCTGTACGACGAGCCGACGACGATGGTCGATCCTCTGATGGCGCACCTGCTGGGGGATCTGATCAAGAAACTGAAATATCAGTTGAAGCTGACGAGCATCGTCGTAACGCACGATATGCGACTGGCGCAGAAAGTTGCGGACCGAGTCGTCTTTCTACACGAAGCCAAGGTAATTTACTTCGGCCCGCCAGAGGGCATGAACGCTGCTCAGGAGCAGATCGTGCGAGAGTTCATCGATCTGGATGCGTTGAATCTCGACTACTGGAAACCGGCGCCGGATACGCGCTGACGGCGCTGAAGACATGCTACAAGCAGCAAACGCGCTCCACACGGAGCGCGCTCCGATTCTATCCACCAAGCTGTGCCCACCGCTTCAGAACCCCTTGGTCACCAGCTTTTCGACTGTAAGCGTGTCGCCGCCGAGGTCGCGGTCGCGATGGAACCATTTCTCCAGGTACTTGGCTGCGATGTCAGCCTCCAGGTTGACAGGATCACCAGCCTTCAGCGTATTGAGATTCGTCATCTCGACCGTGTGCGGAATGATTGCCACCGTGCAGATCATCCCTTCCAGCTTGGCAATCGTGAGGCTGATGCCTTCGATAGAAATGGAACCCTTGTAGACAAGGTACTTTTCGAGCTCGGGTGGGACTTCTATGTGCAACCACCAGTTCTCGGAATCGGGAATGCGCTCGAAGTTCACGAGACGCCCGACGCCATCCACGTGACCCTGCACCATGTGTCCACCCATTCGTCCGTCGGCTCGGAGCGGAAGTTCAAGGTTGACCTGGGCTCCGGTAGTGATTCGCGAGAACGACGTGCGTACCCATGTCTCCGGCGCAAGATCGGCGGCAAACGTTGTTGGCGTGATATCCAGCGCGGTGAGGCAGACGCCGCTCACGGCTACGCTGTGCCCGGTCTTGAGTTCCTTTGGAACATCACGGGCCTCAATGGTGATTCGGCGATTCTCGCCCTTCTGCTCGATGCGGGCGATGCGCCCAACTTCCTCTACGATTCCGGTGAACATAAAAACTCCAGTTGCCAGTAGCCAGTTGTCAGCAGCCAGTGGCCAATAGCCGACTGCCAGTTAGTAGCGGCAACGATAATCCGCATACATCATAATGTGTGCCGTGCTCTTTGTTTGTGACAAGAACAAGTGCAAGTGTGCAGTATATCGGTCAGCAGGAAGCTGGCACATGGGAACCGGTAATTGGCACCTGGCAACTGTCTACGCGTACGGATCGCGCAAGTAGCCTTCGATGGCAAAGTCCTCGCCGAAGTGGTGGACGGTGATGTTATGCACCATGGCAGCCTCTGCCATACGAGCGAATCCGGCGCCGGACGCGAAGGGTACAGAGCCGCTGCCACCAAGAATCTTGGGGGCGTAGTAGAAGAAAATCTTGTCCACGACTCCGGCGGCCAGACAGGTCCAGTTCACTGCGGCTCCCCCTTCGACAAGAACGCTGGTAATTTCAGACTCGCCGAGCTGCTGGAAGACTTTCTTCATGTCAGGCTTGCTGTTCGTGGGAACTGCATGTGGGTAAGGAACTTCCCCGGCTTGCGGCTCAAACGTAGCGAGAGGCACTTGCTCCACGCGCACACCTCTTGCTTCGAGTTCGGCGCGCTTCTTCTCTTCTGCGAACGAGCAGAACACGAGCACGTCCTCCTGGCACGTCTTCACGAGGCGCGATTCCAGCGGCAGTCGCAGTCGCGAGTCCAGGATGACGCGCAACAGCGGACGGCGGCGCGGGAGTGAACTACGATCGGTGAGCAACGGATCGTCTGCGATGATGGTTCCGACACCAACGAGAATCGCATCGCTTGCGTGCCGCAGCTTGTGTACATGCGCGCGCGCGGCTTCGCCGGTGATGTAGGTAATGGACGCCTGCGCCGATCCGAGCGCCGTGGGATTCTGCGAAACGTTCGATGCTGCCGCGATCTTGCCATCCAGCGTCATGGCTGTCTTCAGCGTCACCAGCGGCAAGCGGGTGCGGATGTATCGCGTGAAGCTTTCGTTGAGTTTCCGTGCTTCGGCTTCAAGCACTCCGTCAACGACCTCGATGCCGGCAGCACGAAGTTTCTCGAACCCTTTTCCGCTGACGAGCGGATTGGGGTCGCGCATAGCGCTAACGACGCGAGCGATGCCGGCCGCGATAATCGCATCTGCGCATGGGCCTGTGCGACCCTGGTGCGAGCAGGGCTCCAGGTTCAGATAGAGAGTGTTGCCGTGCGCTAGGTCTCCAGCTTCTTCAAGGGCAAGAACTTCAGCGTGCTTGCGGCCCTCATATGTGTGCGTTCCGCGTCCGGCGATGCGGCCACGCTCGTCCACAACGATTGCTCCAACGCACGGGTTCGGAGAAGTGAGGCCGACGCCCTGCCGTGCAAGATCGAGTGCCTGGGTCATGAAAAGTTCTTCAGTATCGCGCAATGCCATAGAGGTCTATTTCAACACGAAGCCGCGGAGAGACGAAGAGAGAAGATGAGGGCGTAAGCCATAGTCGAAAGCACTTTTGCCAACTTGGCGCTGAAGAAAGGGGTCCTTCGATTCCGCGACTGCGTCGCTCCACTCAGGAAGACACACTCCAAGGAGATAAACCAAAACCTTGTCTTCCTGAGCAAGGGCGTAAGCCCGAGTCGAAGGATCCCTTTTGCCAGCTCGGTTCGGTGGCAAAAAGGATAATGTCCCAGTCAACTACGCGAACAGCGAATCCACGAAGTCGTTGGCATTGAAGGGAAGCATGTCACCCTTTTGTTCGCCGACGCCGACGTAGCGAACGGGCAGTCCGAGTTCGCGCGAGATGGCGACCACGACGCCACCCTTTGCGGTGCCATCAAGTTTCGTGAGCACGATGCCTGTGACCCCCGCCGACTCGGTGAACATGCGTGCTTGCTGGAGTCCGTTCTGCCCGGTGGTGGCGTCCATAACGAGCAGGGTCTCGTGCGGCGCGCCGGGGATGATGCGCTGCGCCGTGCGATGCATCTTCTCCAACTCATGCATCAGGTTCGTTTTCGTGTGCAAACGCCCTGCGGTGTCCACGATCACGTAGTCAACGTTGCGGGCTTTCGCGGCTTGCAGGGCATCGAACAGCACGGCCGAAGGATCGCCGCCCGGTTTCGTCTTAATGACTTCCGTCCCGGTGCGATCGCCCCAGACTTCCAGTTGCTCAATGGCCGCAGCGCGGAAGGTGTCCGCAGCAGCCAGCAGCACGGTTTTGCCCTGCGCTCGCAACGTATGCGCGAGCTTGCCGATCGAGGTCGTCTTGCCCGTCCCGTTCACGCCCACCACAAGAATGACTTCAGGTTCACCATCAACTCGGTTCGCAGGCTTCTCATTGGCTTTGGTAAGGATAGCGAGCAGTTCTTCTTTAAGAACGCGCTTCAATTCCTCGACATCTGCAATCTGCTTGCGATCCACCTTCTCGCGCATGTGCTCCAGCACTTCATGCGTTGTCGTCGTGCCCAGGTCCGCAGCGATTAGCGTGGCTTCCAGGTCATCGAGCGTCTCGCGGTCGATTTCTTTGCGGAAGCTGACGACTTCTTCAATGCGGTCGGTCAGGTTCTCACGCGTGCGCGTGACCGCCTGCTTCATGCGATCTAGAAAAGATGGCTTTTCGGGTTGGTCGAGACTGCCGAACAGAGTCTGAATCATGCTGGATCATTATAGCGGTCGAGCCGGGCGGCGCAGGAGGGCGACTTCGCCGCGCTTGGGCTGATCGCTATCAGTCATTTGCTTTGTCGCAGCACGGCTGAAAAACTTGCTACACGATTGCGCTGGCTTCGGCATTTACTGCGACTGCTGCCGCGCCTTGGTCCGGATTGGTGGAGCCGGCTCGGCGGATTTGTAACCTGCCGCTCTCGAACACCGATGTCAGGGCGGCGACCACGCGCGGGTCAAACTTCGTACTCACTAGCGAATTGATGATGCGGACGACATACTCGGTATCCATGGCGGCTTGGTAAGGGCGGTTGGTCGTCATGGCGTCGAACGTGTCGGCCACGCTGATGATGCGCGCCATCAGCGGCAGTTCGTCGCCCTTCAAGCCATAGGGATAGCCCCGGCCGTCGAGAGACTCGTGGTGCAGTTCGATACCGGGCAGCATGAGCGCGAGTTGCGTGACGGGGCGCAGAATGTTGGCGCCCTTCGTCGTGTGCGTCTTCATGATCTCGAATTCGTCGGGAGTGAGCGCGCCGGGCTTCTTGAGAATGCGGTCCTCGATGCCGATCTTGCCCACGTCATGCAGCAGGGCGGCGATGCGAACATTGTCAATCTCCTCTTCGCTCAGTCCCATCTCCGTTGCAAGTATGACGGAGTAGCGCGTCACGCGGTCGGAGTGGCCCCGTGTGTACGGATCCTTTTCGTCAACCGCTCCGGCCAGCATCTGTATGGAGTTCAGGAACAGTGCGCGGTTCTCTTCGGCGGCTCGCTTCAGGTCCTGGACGAAGTGTTCTAGCTCGCCGGTCATAATATTGAACGTTGCCGCTAATTCTCCGATCTCTGTGCGGCTGGTAAGCGTAACGCGCTGCGAGAAGTCGCCACGGGCAATGGCCCGGCTGGATTCCGTAAGCGTTTGTAACGGTGTCGTAATTTTTCGAGTCGCGTAGAAGCTGATTGCGATGCTCAACAGAACGGACAGTAACGCCAGCAGCCGTGAGTAGCGCTGCATTTCATAGACGCTGGCGTAGGCCTCGCCCTGTTCTTTCTGCGCTATGACGGCCCACTCCAGCGAAGGCACAGGGCTGCATGTACCAAGCAGTTCGGTGCGTCCGTCCTTCTCGTCGACGGCGAACTCGGTGGTCTCGACGAGGCGCGAGCGTCCGCCCTGGTCAACGAACTTCTGAACAATCTCGAAACGCGTAAGGTCCTGACCGGTAGCGAATTGCGGCGACGCACCGGCGACCAGTCGCCCCTCGCGATCGACAACGTATAGAGCGAGTCCACCACGGCCAAATTCGCGAAGACGGATCTCGAGAAACTGAAGGTCGATGACGGTGCCGAGCATACCCACGAAGCGCCCGTCCGCTAAAAGTGGATGGCTGGCGAGGAAAACCGTATGCGAGTCTTTCCCCGCCCCGATTGTGAGCGGCTGTCCGTTATAGGCGCGGCCGTCGCGAGCGGCTGCAAATGCGTGTTCAAGTTCACGTTGAAGGAAAACATCTGGCGTGATCTTGCCGGCGGAGATGCCCTTGGCATCGGTGTTCAGAAGCGTGGCATAGGCAAGATCGCCATGCGAGCTGACAAACTTCTCCAGCAGAGCGCGAAGTTCAGGCGCGGCAACGTGATCCTGAGCCAGGTTCCCGCCGCTGGAGATCTGCACGGCCGAGGCCAGGTTCTCCAGCATCATGCGTATGGTCGCTTGCCTCTGCGCGATGTCGTCACTAAGCGACTTCGTCACCGTATTCTGCAGGAGCATCTCGTTCACTTTCAGACGCTCGCGATTCACGGAGACCACGCGATCAGCATAGAAATACATCGGCACGATGCTGACGAGCAGCAGCACGCCCATAATCGAGTACAGAATCGGGATTCGTGACGGAAGTAGGCGCATGGACTGAGTTGCCGAATTCTAACGTAAGTTGCTGCTTCCTCAGTGGCGTAATGCGCGAAGAGACCGTTACCTTGGTGCTACCCCATCCGGCCAGCGACGTGGCGCTCAGACTAGCAAAGGTGAATCACCGCTGCACTGGCTGTGCGTGCAGTCCATTGATTAACTCGGGAGACCACGTTGCGAGCTGCTCGTCCTTTTTGCTCTGCTCTGCGGCGATTACGTTCCAGGTTGCGAGCAGGCGGCGCGGATCTTGTTCGCATTCGAGCAACGCCGCCCGGCCGTACTTCTTTTCGACTGCGGCTGCCATCTTGTACCCGAGGGTGTACCACGGCCCCTGCTCACCGTAGAACTCAAAAGCCTTGTTCCACATCTCCTCGTCACTCGCAAACCTACCGTTCAAGACATCGAGCAGGAACTGTTCAACCTTCTTCAGGTCGGTATTGAAGTTGGCCATGTCACGGTCCCAGCGCGCGCGGTCCTTGGGATCGCTGAACTGGTGTGGATGCACGTCGGCAGAGCCGGCCGCGGCGAGCATAGCGAAGCCTTCGGCGAAACGGCCCACATTGATGCCAGCCTTCCTTGCGTTTGGAGATAGATCCATGTATCGCTCATCGAAGCCGGTCTCCACGCTCCCCATGCCAATGTGGTGCAGTTCGTGGGTGACGGTGTTCAGGAACACCTCTTTCGGGCGAGTTGGGTCCAAATACAAAAAGATCTTGTTGTCTTCGAATACGAAACTGTTTTCGCGAGGCTTGATGACCGGGTACACGGTCGCGTTTATCTTCGCTCCGGCGGGCAGGAACTTGAGCACCTGGCGCGCGGAGGCAATCAGGTTCGCGCCCTTCCAGGCCTCGAGCGTGTAGCGCAGTGCATCCGTGCGCTTCACCGTTTCCGGCGAGAGCACGTATTGCTGAAACACGTCATCTTCAAAGCTCCGCTTCATCGAGTGCTCACGCCTTTTCAAGCTTACGTAGGGCTCGCTGCTGAAGATGCGCTGCCAGTCAGCCTCAGCGATGGGCTGCTGTGTACATGCCTTATCAAGGATTGCGAGAACCGCCTCGGCCTCGGAAGTGTCGAGCTTGATGCTGATGCGACTGCCGTCGGCCATCGTCAGAGCCCGACAGGGCAGCACAAACACCGAGGAAATTACTAGGACAAGGAATGTAAGTAGCAAATAGCGCGCAAAGTCTCTCATGCGGCTCTCCTCAAAATGAATGAATACGTAAGCTGTTGGATTGGCTCCCGCAGACCCGGCCCGACTGGGGGATAGCGTCTCCGCACTCCACTCGTTGGACGTACTACAACTAAAAAAGCACCCGGGAATCCGGGTGCTTTTCATTTACCGCAGAAATCATCAGGAGCGGTAAAGGCCGATTTCGCTGGTTGAGGGGCGCGTCATCAGTTCACGGATGGCGTCGCGCGGCGGCTTGCCCTGTTGCAGGATGGCGTGCATCTGCTCGGTGATTGGCATTTCGACTTTCATCTTGTGCGCCAGGCCGACGGCGGCGTTGGTTGTGAGCACGCCTTCGGCAACCATGCCGTGCATGCCTGCGATGATGTCTTCCAGGCGGCGCCCCTTGCCAAGTTCCACACCGACTGTCCGGTTGCGCGAAAGACCGCCAGTACAGGTGAGCACGAGGTCTCCGAGTCCGGCTAGGCCTGCCATTGTTTCAGCGCGTCCGCCGCAGGCTAAAACCAGTCGAGTCATCTCTGCCAGCCCGCGCGTAATGAGGGCGGCAGCCGTGTTGTGTCCGAGCCCCAGCCCATCAACGACGCCAGCAGCAATAGCGATGATGTTCTTCAGGGCACCGCCGAGTTCCACGCCCACGGAGTCGTCATTGCTGTACACGCGGAAGGAAGGATCGCTGAATTCGCGCTGCACGATCGCTGCGAGTTCCGCATCGCGGCTGGCGAAGGTGATGGCCGTCGGGTCTCCCTTGGCAACTTCTTTCGCGAAGGATGGTCCACTCAGCGATCCCAGCCTGGGAGTGAAGCCATTGGGCGCAACCGTTAGCACTTCGGCGATCACTTCGCTCATCCGCTGATATGTGTCGTTCTCAATGCCCTTGGTAGCGGAGACGAAGAGCATTTCCGGAGAGAGGTGCGGCTTCATCTGCCGATAAACCCGGCGCGTGTGATGCGACGGCATCACGCTGACGACGATCTCAGCACCGGCCAACGCTTCACTCAGGCTCGTGGTGGCGGCGACAGTTTCCGGGATGGGGGCATCGGCCAGGAATAAGTCGTTCGTCCTTCGTGCGGCAATGGACTGGCAAACCTCTTTTTCAAATGCCCAGAGGCGCACGCCATGCGTGCCTTTGCGTCCAAGAGCGATAGCGATTGCCGTGCCCCAGGCACCGGCACCGATGATTGCAATCTGACTCACGCGCTGATTCCTTTCACTTCTTCGATCCGAAACGATGTTCTGTGCCCGCCAACAACCGTTGAATGTTCGCTCTATGCTTCCAGATTATAAGCAGCGAGACCCCTGCCGTGATCGCAAGCACAAGTGGACTGGCTTGCTCGCGCTGCAACAGGAAGAAGGCGACAGGGAAGAGAGCGGCGGCTACGATGGATCCCAACGACACGTAACGAGCTACGACGAGGATAAGCGCGAAAACGATCATTACGACCAGCACCGCCTTTGGCGCGATTGCGACAAATACGCCGAGTCCAGTCGCTACGCCTTTGCCGCCCTTGAAGCGGAGCCACACTGGATACATGTGTCCGATGATGGCGAACAGTGCTGCTACTGCGGCAAGCGCATAAAGATGGCGGCTGACCTCCACGTAAGGCACAGTGTGCTGCAGGTACTCGACCATCTCTCCCGCGTACCACGCTTCGCGTTGGGGAATGGTAAGCGTGTGGCGTCCCCAGGCAAATGCGAACAGAACGGCAAAGGCACCCTTGAGCGCATCGAGGAGAAGCGTCGCGATTGCGAGGCCTTTGTGACCTGTGCGTGCAACGTTGGTGGCCCCGATGTTCCCGCTGCCTTGCGCGCGGACGTCCGCGCCAACAAACGTGCGAACAAGGATGTAGCCGAACGGGATGGACCCGAGCAGGTAGGCGGCGATGGCGACGACGACGTATGTAAGCATCAGGAAATCAGAGTTCAGTATGCTGTCGCCGCATTGGCTGCTACGTCAGGGATGCAGTTCGTAAGACTGCACCTTGAAGTATTGCGCGCCGCGCGGCGAGAGCCTGCTTTCGTATAGGAAGAATTCGCGAGCGGCCATTGTACCGAACTCTGGTTCGGGCGCAGAAGCCAATCGTTCCTGTATGCGCTGGAACTTCTGATTAGGGCGATCGCCGGACAGAGAACGTGGACGTCCGGAGCCGCTGCGCGCCAGCGTTAGGTGCGGACTGAGTGGGCTGTCTGCGCGCTCGAAACCCAACGGCGCAACGACATTGTCGACCGCAGTCGCAAGCTGCTGCAGCGCGACGGGCGCCTGGATTCCGATCCAGAACACGCGAGGGTTCTTCGCGCCGGGGAAGAAGCCGTAGCTGCGGAAGTCAATTGGAAACTGGGCGGAGCGAACGTCGCTGAGCGCGCGTCGAATCTCTTCCAATTTGTTGGTCTCGCCGATGAACTTGAGCGTTACGTGGTAGGTCTCCGGGCCAACAAAGCGCAGTTCAGGCGCGAACTTCCGCAAGTCGTCCACAAATTGCGTGATCCGCTTGCGTATCGGTTCCTCGATATCGATTCCAACGAAGAGGCGCATAGGTTGATGCAGATGTCAGACGGCAGACCTCGGACGTCAAAAACAAGAATTCACGTTCGACGGCATACTTCAGGTGTTCACGCCTGAAGTATTTGCCGGGCAGGACACTGAATTCCGAAGTCTAGCGTCTGAAGTCTGCCGTTCGACGTCTGCTTCTAAATCAATTTTTTCCTTACCATGTCCAGCGCTTGCTGCGATGCGAAGTAGCGAATGCGTTCGCGGTCTCCGGGAAATTTGCGCTCCAACACCTCTGTCTTCCCGTGTCCTGCGACGGCAATGTAAACCAGGCCGACCGGCTTCTCTTCCGTTGCGCCGCCCGGTCCGGCAATGCCCGTTACCCCGACTCCTATGCTGGCGCGGCAACGTTTGCGAATGCCTTCCGCGAGTGCGATCGCGACCTGTTTGCTGACCGCTCCGTGCTCTGCGATCAACAACGGAGGCACATCGCAGAACAGCGTCTTCATGTCGTCCGCATAGACAATAGCGCCGCCAAGAAAGTATCGCGAGCTTCCGGCCACAGATGTAAGGCGCTGCCCCACGAGTCCGCCGGTACAGGATTCTGCCACGGCGATGGTCGCACTACGCATCTGCAAGTAATAGCCAACAATCTGTTCCAGCGTCTCGCCCGCGCTGGAGAAGACCGCGTCATCCAGTTCCTCCTCCAGTGCGGAGGCAAGAATCTCAACTTTTTCTTCCGCTTCGTCCAGCGTGCTGCCATGCGCCTTCAGGTGGAATTCAACCTGTCCAGCGCCTGCAAGAATCGTGGTCTGCACATCCGGGTGCTGCTTATAAACGGGTGCAGCGCGTTCGTCTGCGACGGACTCGGGAAGCATGGCGCACCTGATGACCTTCGTGGCAATCGAGGCTGGAGGCAGTGCGGCGCGCAAGCGCGGCATGCACTGGGTCTCGAACACATGCTCGAGTTCGAACGGCGGCCCCGGCAGCAGGATGATGATTCGCAACTGGTCAAGATGCGCGCCTTCCAGCCATTGGCCGGGCGCGCTGCCCTTGGCATTGCGCAGTACCTCTGCGCCGTCGAGTACGTCTGCCTGGTGCGCATTGTTCTCCGGCATCTTGACCCGACGCGCGGCAAAGCGGGCATACAGTTCGGCGACGAGGTCGGGATCGCGACGCAGTTCGATGCCGAGTGCCTCGGCTACGCACTCACGGGTAAGGTCGTCTTCCGTGGGGCCGAGTCCGCCCATAAAGATCAAAATATCAGCGCGCGAGAGTGCAGTGCGCGCAACGCACGTGAGGTGTTCGCGGTCGTCTCCGACAACCGACTTGAACGCAACGTCCACACCCAGTTCGTTCAACCGTGCAGTGAGATAGAGGGAATTCGTATCCTGGCGAAAGGGAGTAAGCAATTCAGACCCAATCGCGATGAGTTCGGCTTTCACGTATTTCAGTGTAAAGCAGCAGGCGAAGGGGCGAAAGAGCGGAGGGCAGACTTCAGACGTCAGACATCAGACATCAGACGCTAGACGCCAGCCGCCAGACCCAACCTAAAACACGTCGTCTTCCTGAGCGAGGGCGTAAGCCCGAGTCGAAGGAGCCCTATTGAACTCCCGAACTTTCGGGCGTCGTAGGGCTCCTTCGACTCCGCGACTGCGTCGCTGCGCTCAGGAAGACAAAAAAACAGACGACCCAGCTGCTGCCCCCGGCAACTGGCAACCGGCAACTGGCCACTGACTAGTGGCCACTGACTACTCGTACAGCAGCGAGCGCCCCGCGATATCCCAGGAAAGATGATAGACAGCGTCGGTTGTCGCGAGAACGACTGCGCGGCCTGGAGCGAACGCGAGTCCGACCAGGTTGTACCCGGAAACAACAAGAGAGGCTTCGCGCTCAGGCGTGATGCGAACGATACCGCGCTGCCCACCCAGCGATGCTGCTACGTACATGTTGCCGGCATCGTCGAAGGCCAGGCCTTGTGGCCGTCCCAGTCCACGATAGAAGACGCTGACCGTGCCGTGGGTATCGACCTCGTACACCGCGTCGAAACTCGACGTGGTTGGCCCAGTCACGAACAAACTCCCATTCGGGCCGAATGCAAGATGATAGGCCGAAACGCTGGGTTCCAGCGTCGCATAGACATACGTCTGGCGATCACGCGAAATTTTGAAGATGGTGCCGCTGCGATCGCCAACGTAGAGATCGCGCGCGCCGTCGAAGGCGATTCCAGTCGCGACGCCCATTCCTTCCGCATACGTAGAGGTCGTACCGTTTGGTGCGACGCGAAACACCGTGCCGTCATATCTCGATGACACATACAGGTAGCCGTCAACATCGACGGCGAGGCCTGTCGGATTCATCATCTCGGCCACGTAAGGTTTAACGTTGTAATTCGTGTCGATCTTGTAGATGGCCACCGGAACCTTCTGGCCGCGCTGGCCGGAGTAGGTCACGTATATGTTTCCCTCGGCATCGATGGCCGGGCTCGCGACAGGGTGCAGGTTCTCGGCGATAGGGATGGCGATCCCAACCTGGTGCGGATTGCTGCTCGCGCTCGTAGAAACTGTCACGGGTCCGGAACTTGCACCTTCAGGAACCCGTGCAATCAGGAACTGATCGGAACTGATGACGACGGAACCTTCGATATCGCCAAATTGCACGAGCGGCTGCCTGAGTTCAGGCGGCCGCAGGCTGCTGCCAATGATGCGAACTTCGCCCCCCGGCAGTGCAAACGCAGGTTCGACCGAATCGATTTTTGGGCGGCCATTCTTGTTCAGCATGGAATCGTGTTGTGATGAAGGGCGTCGTGCATCCCACACCCCATCATCCTAAGATGCCAAAACGAAGCAATAGCTGCACAAAGATGAGAGCGTAGAGTCCTGCTCCAATATCGTCGATCATGATTCCGGTGCCCCACGGCAGCTTTTCAAGGCCGCGCACAGGCGGGGGCTTCACGATGTCGAAGATGCGGAAAAGGACGAACGCCACTACGAGCGGCTTCCACGCTGCCGGCGCGCCAATCATCGCAACCAGCTGTCCGGCAACTTCGTCGATAACAACGATGGACGGATCTTTGCGTCCGGAGGCGCGCGCAACAAGGGTCGCTGCCGGAATGCCGATGAGTGTTATCGCCAGCGCCAGCACGGCGGCGATGCTGTATTGCGTTGTGTGCGACAAGCGGTGTGCAAACGACCACCAGAGCAGCACGGTTGCAAGCGAAGCCCACGTGCCGGGGCCGGGACGCAGGGTGCCAATGCCAAAGAAGGTTGCAGTGGCCCACGCCCACATCGGAGCTTTGACCGGCGGTTGAACTTCTATGCTGTCGTTAATTGGGCTTGCGTCCATCGGTTTCGTTCTTTGAACTGCTGTCGGGACCGCGTCGAGTGCCGCTCGTTCCAGCGTGAGGATCCGTGTACTCGGCTTCGCCGCCGGACTCGGGATCGTTGATTGGCGAGGAGATGACGTATCCACCGCTCGCCCATTTTCCGAGATCAATCACCCGGCAGCGGTCACTGCAAAACGGGAAGTTCTCGTCATTCGCCAAGACGAGCGTGCGGCATGTTGGACAGCGCAGGCTCTTTGTTTTTTTCTTTGGCATAACCAAAACAGTTGCGGGTGATTCGTTCTCAGTTGCCAGCGAAATTCGCGCTTCAGTGTAGCAGGCGATTGTGGCCAGTTGTGGGTATTTGTTCCGCGTTTAGCTGATCACAGTAGCCGCGCTACCAGGTCGTAATCGTGCGCTTCGGTGATTTGGCACCGATAGATCTGCCCCGACTGCACGTCCTGGTAATCGGCAAAGTCGTTGATGAAAACCTTGCCGTCGATTTCGGGTGCGTGCATCTCGGTACGGCCCTCCCAGAGAAGATCAGTTTCCTCAGAAGGCCCTTCCAGCAGGATATCGAATTCGCGGCCAACAAGTGCCTTGCGCTTGCGGCGGCTGATCTGCTTTTGCATCTGCATCAGCTTCTTGCGGCGGCGCTCAATCTCGCGCTGAGGAACTTTCTCGCCCAGTGTAAAAGCCTTTGCACCCTCTTCATCGGAGTAAGCGAACACTCCAAGCCAGTCGAATTCCGCGGCGCGAACGAATTCGCAAAGTTGCTCGAAGTCATCCTTTGTCTCGCCCGGAAAGCCCACGATGAACGATGTCCGCAGCGTCAAGCCGGGTACAGTGCGGCGCATCTTCTCGATCGATTTCAGGAAGATGTCAGCCGACGCTCCGCGCTTCATGCGCTTCAGCACGTTCGCCGACGCGTGTTGAAGCGGCACGTCGATATAGGAGCAGAGCTTCGGAATTTTTGCGATTGTCTCCAGCAATCTTCCGGTGATCTTGTTGGGATACGCATAGAGGAAGCGAACCCACTGGAGTTGCTCGATCTGCGTCAGGCGCTCCAGCAGCAGCGCCAGACCGTCCTTAATTCCTAGATCTTCGCCGTAGCAGGTAGTGTCCTGCCCGATCAGCGTGATCTCCTTCACGCCTTGCGTGGCCAACCGCTCGGCTTCCGCTACGACCGACTCTAGCCGTCGCGAACGGAATTTGCCGCGCAACTGCGGGATGATGCAGAACGAGCACGGATGATCGCAGCCCTCGGCGATCTTGATGTAGGCCGCGTGCCTGGGAGTCGCGAGCATACGCGGCGTGCTCTCGTCATAGAGATAGCTGGGCAGTTCCGCCACGGCGCCATCCCACTCGCCACGCGAGAAGCGACCGGATTCCTCGCGAGCGTCGCCCTCAGGACGAGACGCGTGCCCGACCTGCTCTCCCGTATGCACGCCTGACTTCAACGACTGCGAGGCCGAAGTCGAGTTCAGTATCTTAAATGGAGAATGCGAGTCGCCAGCAGACGGCATCTGAACACCGGCGGCGGCAAGAATTTTGTCCAGCTCTCCTGTGCCAACAACGGCGTCGACTTCAGGAATGTTCTTCTGAATTTCGTTGCGATATCGCTCGACGAGGCATCCGGCGACAATCAGCTTGCGCGCATGGCCATTGACCTTGTGCTGCGCCATCTCCAGAATGGCGTCCACCGATTCCTGCTTTGCGGTGTCGATGAACGAGCAGGTATTCACTACGATGATGTCAGCGTCATCGGCCTTAGAGGTAATCTGCGCTCCGGCCGTGGAGAGCATGCCCATCATTACTTCGCTATCCACCAGGTTCTTGGGGCACCCAAGGCTCACAAAACCCACACGCGGACGTGCTCTCAAATCGGCGACTTCGGCCGTGGATTGGGAACTGGTGCGGGGCTGGTCGGAATTCCCGTTCGCCAGTTTGTCAGCTTTGGGAGGGGTTACACTCAGGGTCATTTCAGGCATGCAATTTGCTGATTTTATCACCTGTGGAGGCGGACGGAGGACATCAGACTTCTGACTTCCAGACCTCAGACGTCGGACTTCAACACCAGAAAGTTGTTAGTTCTAGGCATTTTCCCGATCGAGTTCGAGGTTCTCTGATCCAGCTGAACTCGATTTCAGATTGTCATGCTGAGCGAGGGCGTAGCCCGAGTCGAAGCAGCCCTATTGTACTGACAAGCTTCCGGTCGTAGGGATGATCCGCTCAGGGAGGCAGAGAACATTCGCCTACAGTTAAACCGGTCAAATTCAAATGACAGGCGCGGCGAGCTGCGCGTCGTTAGCGTGAATCGCGTATCTCTTCGAACAGTTGGGGCAATTTCACGGCATCCTTCGCCGAGTCGCCGAAACGTGCACGTTCGTAGTGCGACGTGAACTGCTCGACAGCCAAGCGCAGTGGTTGGTCGGTGATTGATTCCGCGAATTCTGACGGCGTCTGCGTGGGCTTCTTTCGATGACCTCGGCGTGCGAGCGTCCGTGTCATCCGGGCGTACCAGATGGAGGCAGCGTTCTTCGGGGCGCTCGCCGGGTTCGAGGAGATGCGGTGGCGTTTCAGTTCGCGGTAGAGTCCGGGAAGATTGAACAGCAGAAGGAATGCCCCCAGCCCTAGCACCATCCAGGAGGAGATTTGTCTTGGCGTTTCCGACGCGCGACGTTGCGTTCGGCGTGCCGCCTCCAGCAGCGACTCGTACTTTTGCCGCGTCCACAGCCGAACTTCATCGAATAGCTGTCGGCTCTGGGAGGCAGCAATATTTGACAGCGCCGCCTGGTGGGAGAAGTCGTAGTTGATGACCCACTCGCGCCAGAACTCGCGCATGGCGTCGAGATAGAGAGCGGCTCGTGCCCAGCTACTACGGTCGACCGGAGCGCTGGCGGGAGTGGGATCGAATGTTACCCAGCCATGGCCCGGAAAGAAAACTTCCACCCAGGAGTGTGCGTCACGGGCACGGAAGATGTAGTCGCCCGTCACGTCGTTGTACTCGCCTCCGCGGAAGCCGGTAACGACGCGGCTTGGGATGCCTTCCGCTCGCAGCAGCACGGCCATTGCCGATGCGAAGTATTCGCAATGCCCGCGCTTGCGTTCGAAGAGAAAGTTGGCCACAGGATCAGCCTGGCGCTCTGCCGGCAGTTCCAGCGTGTAGCCGAACTGAGTAGAAAGGTAGCGCTCCACTGCAAGCGCCTTCGCATATGCGTTCGCCTCGCGGGCAGTGATGTCGTTCGCGAGTTGTTGCACCCGTGCATCGATGGAGGGAAGCTGGAGGTAGCGGGTTGCAACCTCGCCGGGCACCTGCTCGCCCGACTGTTGCAGCTTCGCGACTGCGGGCGCGCCCACATCAGAGACGCCGGAGTACACGTTGGTCGGGCGGTCTCCGTCGGTGTTGATGACGGAGCGGCCGAAATCCATACTGATTTCGCGGAAGTTCGCCGCGAGGTATCGTCCGGCTGGAATCAGGAACACGACATTCGTCCCGATTGGCTCCATCACAACGCGATAACGGATGACCTTGTGGTGCTCAGGTTCAGCGAATCTGCTTAGTTCACGCGGAAACCCGGTGGCTGCATCGGCCAGCGCGTACCGCCCACCTATCCCCGATACGATCTCGGCCGTGTGCGGCGGGTTGAACCAGCTCTTGCCGTTGAAGGTGCTGAGCGTCAGACCGCGCAGCTTCAGTTCAAGGTTTGTCGGTCCGCCGTTCTCAATGCGTACGTGCGCCACCACCTGGCTGGACTGTTGAATGTGCCCAATTTCGCCGAGTTGAACCGTGTCGCTAAATCCACTGACCAGGTTGTTCTGCTGCGCCAGCCGGCTCAGGTATCCGGCAGAGAGTCGCGGAAGAACGAAGAAGATCGCCACCGAGCAGATCAGAATGCCGACGACCAGCACTCCGCTCATCATCGACAGCGCCGGCTGAAAGGAGCGCAGATTAAATGAGCGGCGCGAGGGAGCAGGGGAGTCGAGCGACCCACGTTGCATGGTCGTCGCCGCCATTGCCGAGCGTCGCATTTCCATGCTGACAAACGTAGCGACCGCGACGAGTAGAAAGACGCTGAACGCACCGAGGAAGACCGAATCAACCGTGAGGATGGCCGCGGAGAGTACTTCGAGAAACGCCAGTAGCGCGAGGTAAATGTGGTCGCGGTCGCGCTGCACAGAGAAGACCTTCACCATCATCCCGAATAGCAGCAGATGCACAGACGCGGTAACGAAGTTTTGCGAGATGAAGAAGAAATCAGCGATGTAAACGAGGATGTACACGAGGCCGAGATACGAAGTAAGTCGTTCCGGCAGTTGCAGCGTGCGTCCCCGGTAGAGCAGGTACCCGCGGAAGAGCAGCGCGGCAGACACGAAGCCGACGCTCAATGCGTCCAGTTTGCCCGTAGACACCAGCGTGGCGAAACCTGTCACAATCAGCAGGAAGAGCGAGACTTGGAAGTAGCGCTCCACGGCGGGAGGCACGACTCCCTTACAAGCGTCGAGATTGGGAACCGCCGTAGCCACAAGGCTCTTATTGTCGCGAGATCTTGCCCGGAAGGGAAGAGGGAAGGATTCGAAAGGCAAGCTGCCGGTGTTCTCGTCGCGGTGAGCCCCGCGTCCAGGTGTCAACCAAAATAAACGCCGGGCACCGGTTACTCACTGCACACGCACGAGCCCGTTACCGTTGCTTCCTTCCGGATCTGGCGGGGTTGGCGGGATTGCGTCGCGCAAGACCGATGCCCGACTGGGTGATAATACCAAAGATTCGGAGTGCCTGCTTTCAGAGCTCGCACTAATCGCGGAAAAGTTTGCCTCATCGCTTGCCTTGGGAACGCGCCACCGAAGCGCTCTTCAGATTTGAAACCAACTCTGTCGCGTGTTCTTTCATTGCCATAGCACCCCTCATCGGCGAAAATGCTTTTTTATCCGGAGAACTAAAATTGAATACTGTTCGACGCGCGAAAATTACGGCGCTGGGCGCGTATGTTCCTCCCCGCGTACTTTCCAACTTCGACCTCGAGAAGATGGTCGAGACCACGAACGAATGGATATTGGAGCGTACCGGCATCCATGAACGCCATTTAGTCGAAAAAGGCAAGGCCGCGAGCGACCTGGCCGTCGGTGCCGTGCAGGACATGGTCGCCAGGTACGGAACAAAGATTGACGACGTGGAAGCCATCGTTGTCGGAACCGTCACGCCGGACATGATGTATCCCTCCACCGCGTGCCTCGTACAGCAAAAGCTGAACATCCCGCAGTGCTGGGGATTTGACGTATCGGCAGGATGCTCCGGCTTCGTCTATGCACTGACCGCGGGCGCAAAGCTTATTGAGAGCGGCGCGCACAAGAAGGTGCTTGTCATCGGCTCTGACGTGAACTCTTCCATGATCGACTACACAGACCGCGCCACGTGCATCATCTTCGGCGACGGTGCTGGCGCGGTCCTGCTGGAACCGACAGCCGAGGGGGAAGACGTTGGCCTTATCGACTACGTGCACCAAATCGAAGGCTTTGGCGGCGAGTATCTGAACATGCCAGGTGGCGGCAGTCTGAATCCGGCTTCCCACGAGACGGTCGATCAAAAAATGCACTATGTCCACCAGGATGGCCAGCAGGTATTCAAGTATGCCGTCAAGAAAATGTCGGAAATGACTGAGCGCATACTTGCCAAGACGGGCCGCACCGGGCAGGACGTAGATTGCTTCATTGCGCACCAGGCCAACAAACGCATCATCTGTGCCACCGCCGACCGCCTGAAGATGCCGTCCGAAAAGGTGATCATCAACATCGACAAGTACGGCAACACCACCGCCGGAACCATCCCATTGGCAATGAAGACCGCAATCGAAGAAGGCAAGCTGAAGAAGGGCGACACCGTCCTGCTCGCGTCTGTAGGCGCAGGATTCACGAGTGGAGCTACCCTGCTAAAGTGGGCGTTCTAAGATAGAAAAAGAAACGTGAATAGTGAGTGTTGCGCGCGCCGAAGGGCGCGCGCTTTCATTTAGCGACGGCGCTTGCGGGCAGCTCGATTCTCGACTTGCGTTGTGTAGCTCGTCTACTTTGGCGAGAGCTGTCGCAGATAATTCTTCAAACATTTCAGTTCCGGTCAACTTCCCGCAAGTGTGGGGAATCCCACGTGTAGCGACCGTGCGACTCTGAATCTGCGTCGGTCACACCCTCACTTAAAAACATCGCGGAGCCAATCTCTAACACGATCGCTGTGGAGGTTGTACAAAATGAGTTCGTCGCGTCTGTGCCTCACCGTGCTTCTGCTCCTGACCCTGCTTTCTGTGGCGGACGGTCAGAATGTGCGACTCACGAACGACTTTCCCGGTGGCGGATACGTTAGCGCATACACGTTGGCCACCGGCAACGCATATACCGATGCGGTATTGAACGAGTGTTCGATCTCGCGTGGCCGGCAGAATGAGCCCGCTGTTGCGGTCAACCCCCGCAACACCAACGTGCTTATTGGCAGTTCGAACGACTACTGCGGCGTGTTCTTCGTCACCATCAACGGAGTGCCGGTCGCACTCGGCCCCGTATGGCTCGGCTACTATCGCTCGGAGAACAAGGGAGCATCATTCCAGAGTTCACTTGTGCCGGGCTATCCGCAGGACCAATCGCCTTACGCGGCGCTCGCGCACGTACGCACAGCAAGCGCGGGTGATCCCGTCATCGCATGGGACGCCCATGGTCGCGTCTTCATGGGGTCGGAAAGTTCCGATGATCCCGCTGGCACAAAGAAGACCTTCGGCGATGTCTGGGTGGCGACCTTCGACAACCCTGATGGCGAAAACGGCAACAGCATCAACGATGGCAAGCGCTTCGTGGGCAGCACGATCGTGAAACGCGGCACGTCAGCGCCGAATCTGCTTGGCCGCTTCCAGGACAAGACTGCAATCGAGGCCGACCGCACGGGTGGACCCTGTGACGCAAACGTCTATTTTGCCTGGTCCAGTTTCAACGGGGCAGGCGCTAATCAGATATATCTGTCGCGCTCCACCAATCATGGCGCGACCTGGTCGCAGGCTTCGAAACTGACCGAAAGCCTTCAATCCGTTCAGGATCCTGACATCGCGATTACCGGCAACGGAAATGTCTATGTAACGTTCCGAACCTTCGCTTTTGTCAATGGCGAACAGGACGCTGTTTACTATGCGAAATCAACGGATTGCGGCGCAACTTTTTCGCGGCCCATCCGTGTTACCACTTTCCTGCGTTGGGATGCTCAGGACCAGACTGATCCACAGCCTGGCGCGGCACCACGATCCTCGCTGGAGGATGTTGGTGCCGAAGAGGAAAGTGCTGCTCCGCCTAAGGAGGCCAGGGCTCGCGATTGCGGCGACTTCCTGGACCACTGCCTCTCCGGGTACACCTTCTTCCGCGTAGACAGCTCGCCGCGCTCCACCGCTGACCAACTGGATGCCGCACACGAGTACGTGTACATCGTCTATGGCGCAAGCAAGCCGGGGACAACCGTTAGCACCGGAACGAGCTATGGCACGATTGATCCCGGCACCGGAAGTCAAAGCGGCGCGTACTTCACACGCCTTAACGGCGCAACAGGGGCGCATACCACGCCCGTGTTGCTGAACAGTGAAGCTCGTGGACACCAGATTTGGCCGGATATTTCTGCCGATGGCGGAGTGCTGCACGTCGCATGGTACGACAGCCGAAACGACCCGGTGTACTCGCCCGCCCGGCCCATCGGTAACGATGCCAACCGAGGCACGCACCCATCGCTCGATGTGTTCTCAGCCAAGTCGAACAACCTGGGGGCTAGTTGGACCTCGCCGACACGCGAGACAAATTTCACCAGCAACCCGAACTACGAGCAGTTCGACAATCGCGCAGTGCCGTTCAACGGCGACTATATCTGGGTTACGTCGTTGGGCGACTTCGCGTTCGGTACCTGGACGGACTATCGCAACACGGTGCCGGGCATTGACCAACGGGAGGGTGGCGACTCGGATAACGACCATGCCGATGTCCACCAGTGCCGCGCGTTTAACTCCACCACCGGAACTTGGGGGCCCGACACGTGTCCACACGCCGGTGGACTCGACCAGAACATCTACGGGGCTGCTACGCAGTGAGTTTTCGTGCAGACCGCTTTGAGCACGTCTAAATCAAAAACGCCCCTTTCGAAAGAGAGGGGCGTTGCTTTCAGCGGAAAAGCCCGCTGGCTGGGCCGACTGTTGGGTTACTTACAGCAGCAGCTAACCTCAGCTTGAATAGGCGGACATTTCACCGACCCGTACGAGCAGAAGACGCAACAGTCTCCAGCGTTGGGGCGTAGCACGGTCTTGCAGTTCTCGCACTCGTAGAAGAACTGACACGCGTCAGTCGGCATGATTTCCTGTTTCGCATGGCCACAGTGTGGACATGTAAGAACCGATTCAAGTATTACAGTCATAATTTATATCGCTCTCACTGACGTCCGAAGTCCAATGTATGACGGTCCGATGTCTCGCGTCCGCCGTCCGACTTAAGGATGCGTCATCGTCTCCGGTCGCACGGTGGCATCAAAATCCTCGCCCGACAGGTAGCCTAGTTTCAGCGCTGCTTCGCGCAAGCTGCTGTGTTCCACGTGCGCAGTGTGAGCAACCTTTGCGGCCTTGTCATAGCCGATCTTCGGCGCCAGTGCGGTGACGAGCATCAGCGAATTATTTACATACCAGTCGATCTTGTCACGGTTGAGTTCGATCCCGTTAATCATGTATTCCACAAAGCCGTGGCAGGCGTCCGTGATCAGCGTGACCGAGTGCAGGAAGTTGTAGATCATGACAGGCTTGTAGACGTTCAACTGGAAATTACCCTGCGAGCCCGCAAAGCCGACAGCCGCCGTGGCGCCGTGTACCTGCACGCACACCATGGTCATAGCCTCGCACTGCGTCGGGTTTACCTTTCCCGGCATGATGGATGAACCCGGCTCGTTTTCGGGGATGGTCAACTCGCCAAAACCGCAGCGCGGTCCCGAGGCCAGCCAGCGAATGTCGTTCGCGATCTTCATCAGCGAGGCCGCCAGCGTCTCCATCGCACCCTGCGCGAAGACAAGCTCGTCATGAGCAGAGAGTGCGGCAAATTTGTTCGGATGCGAGCGGAAGGGAAGCCCGGTCAGTTCAGCAATTTTCTTCGCCGCGCGTTCCGCGAATTCCGGATGCGCGTTCAGGCCCGTGCCCACAGCCGTTCCGCCGATGGCCAGGTCATAGAGGCCGTCCAGCGCCTGCTCCAGCCGCTTGATGTCGCGGTCCAGCAGGCTCGCCCAGCCGGAAAACTCCTGCCCAACTGTGAGCGGCACCGCGTCCTGCAAGTGCGTGCGCCCGATCTTCACGACGTCCGAAAATTCTTTGGCCTTCGCTGCGATAGCGTCACGCACGGTCCGGATCGCCGGGATCAGAGCGTTCTTTACACTCTGCGCTGCGGCGATGTGCATTGCCGCCGGGAACGTGTCATTCGACGACTGCGACATGTTCACGTGATCATTCGGATGTATGGGGTTCTTCGAACCCAGCTTTCCTCCCGCTATCTCGATGGCGCGGTTCGCGATGACTTCGTTCACATTCATGTTCGTCTGCGTGCCGCTACCCGTCTGCCATATGCGCAAAGGGAACTGCTCGTCTAGTTTTCCGGCGATGACTTCGCCGGCGGCCTGCACGATCAGCTTGGCCTTTTCGGACGGAAGTTTTCCCAAATCTTCGTTGACCAGCGCGCACGCCTTCTTCAGCGTCCCGAAAGCATGGATCAGTTCGGGCGGCATGGTGTCGCGTCCTATCGCAAAATGGAGGAGGGAGCGCTGTGTCTGCGCACCCCAATATACGTTCGCGGGAACCTCGATGGCTCCCATGCTGTCTGTTTCTGTTCGGGTACGGTTCGCGGCTTCCGGTGAAGAGTTCGGTGCCATCGTTGTCTCCTGAATATTATTGCGGTATGTAGGAACCTCAGATTATAGACGAACGTCGGCGCGCCGTTACCAGCAGCGTAGCGTTAAGAACGCAGCCACAACATCCAAGTTCGCGATGTCCTCGCGCAGGCGGTGTTCGGCTCTGGAAAAGAGATCGAATGGCGGGCGCATTGACATACAATCGTGCTCTAGCGCACACACGCCTGTGACGTAAGCTGATCGGGACTGGCAGCATTAAGAAGGAGAAAGACGATGGCACAAGTAGGGCAGCAGACGAATACGGACTTAGTGACCGCGGCGAAGTTCGTCACCAACTTGCGCGCCTTGCCGGAATCGGCATTCTCCAGCATCACTCGAGTGCTTGAGTTTTTGCGAGCAAATCCGATTGCGCCAGAGTCGCTCGAACCCTTTCTGTTCTGGGATCGCGGGCACTACACCCGCAACCTGATCGATCATACCGATGTGTATGACCTTATTGCGGTCTGTTGGGAAGTGGGCCAGGGCAGTTCGATTCACAACCACAAAGATCAGAACTGCTGGATGTCGGTTCCAATCGGTCGCTTGACGGTGCAGAACTACCATGTCGTTCACCAGGACCTGGCATCGCAAACGTGCGAACTCATTCCGACCGATAAGATCGAGATGAATACTTCTAACCCCGTCGCCGTCGATCCGCAGAACCCCGTGCACTCCGTTTACAACGAGCGCGAGTGGAACGAGCGTGCCGTGAGCGTGCATCTGTACTCGCGTCCATTTGACTCCTGCGTAGTGTATTCGGCGGAGCAGAAGACCTGCGGCGAGATCAAGCTCTGCTACACCTCCCAATACGGGATTCCTACGCGTAGATAGCGCCCCGCTAAACCAACGAAAACCTGTAATCGACTACCTGCGGCGGTCGGCGATGGAATAAATCTCCGCCTCGCGGGGAGGCTGCGGCGGTTGTTCTTCCTTGGTCAGCGGCGGAGGCAGTGTGGCGCTTGATCGACCGCGAGAGCAGAAATAAATTGTGAGACCGCTCAGCAGGGAAGCGAACCAGAAAAGGGAAACTACGTCGAGCATGCGAGCTCCCACTGGCCCAAAGATGAGCCCAGAGTGCAGGTCGCCCGCAACAATGTCGGCACGCACCTCTGCGCCATCGTTAGCACGGTAGGTAGAAGGAAGGTAGTGCCGGGAAACGTAACGGGCTTCCAGTCGCAAGCCTTCACGGTGGTTCAGCGCGACGCCGGTGATCGCGATGAGCATGAAATATAGGGCGGAAATCAGTCCTATCCAGAGGTGGAGACGTCGGGCGACGTGAACGATTCGGCGGCGGATAAGCAAGAGCCCTCGCGGATGACTTCGAGAGAATGAGAAATTGAAAATGAAATTCAATTTCAACACACAAAGTCTAGTTCCGCTCGCGCGCCGCTGTCAACCGAATCACCCAGCATCTCCGAAACTCCTGCGCGCCACTCGCATCCAATGAAGCGGACTCCACCAGCATGACTATGACGCTTGAAGACTTTGATGTACTTGTAATCGGCGCCGGCCCGACTGGCCTTGCCTGCGCCATTGACGCGAAACGCGCCGGCTTCAAGGTGGCCAACATCGACAAAGGCTGCCTGGTTAATTCGCTCTATCATTACCCCACGAACATGACGTTCTTCACGACGCCGGATCTGCTCGAAATTGGCGATATCCCGTTCTCCAGCGCGAACCAGAAGCCGAGTCGCCAGGAAGCTCTGGAGTACTACCGCAAGGTGTCGGAGTTCTACGCACTCGACATCCGGCAGTACGTCAACGTGCGTGCCATAAAGGGTCACGATGGCAACTTCCGCGTCCACACGACTGACCTGCTCGGACGCGAATGCGAGTACTCCTCGCGCAAACTCATCCTTGCAACAGGTTTCTATGACCTGCCCAATTACATGAATGTCCCCGGCGAAGATCTCGCGAAGGTCGCGCACTATTACAGGGAGCCGCACCCTTACTACGGCATGGACGTTGCTATCGTCGGCGCGAAAAACTCTGCAGCCATCGCCGCGCTGGAGTTATGGCGACACGGTGCGCGCGTGACCTTGGTTCATCGCGGACCCGGCATCGACAGCCACGTGAAGTACTGGATCAAGCCGGACATCGAGAACCGCATCAGGAACGGCGAAATCCAGGCTTTCTTCATGACGACCGTGAAGGAGATTGTGGAGGACTCCGTGCTCCTGCAAACGCCTGGCGGCGAGCTTCGGCTGAAGAATGATTTCGTACTCGCGCTGACCGGATACCATCCTGACTTCTCATTCCTGGCCAGCGTTGGTATCAAGTTTTCAGAACAGGATCACCGTCCTGTCGTCGATACGGAAACGCTTGAGAGTAACGTCCCCGGCGTCTACCTGGCGGGAGTCATCGTTGCAGGCATGAAAACCGGAGAGATTTTCATCGAAAACGGGCGCTTCCACGGCAGGCTTATCGCAGACGACCTCAAACGCAAATTGGCAGAACAAGAGACTCGAGCTTAACAGCGAGTGGAATCAAAAAGGCGCAACGCGGGAGGGGAACTGGAACTTTTGCTGGCCTTAGTAATTTTGGCTGCCCCCAGGGATTCGGGCAGCATTACAAGTCCTTTCCGATACCAGTTTCGGGACTGGAATTGAACCCTAGTAGGCTGAAGAGATAGAAAAGGATTCGAACTCTAGATCTGAAAATTCGAGGCGCTTGTTCTAGAAAGGGACTCGGACCTTCTCACTTAGATGGTCTTAAGAGGGTCTGTTATCGCCATCGTTCTTCTCAGAGGTTACATCCGGTTCGACACCGTAGATTCTCGCTTGCTCGCCAACTTGCGGAGCCCTACAAACGCGAAGAACTAGCTCACCGCCTGAAATCCCCACGGGTCCCATTTCCCGACAGTAGCCAGTTAACAGGCCCGCAACGGGAAGCACGAGAAAGAAGACGGAGATTACCCGGAGTGTCGCTGGGCTCATCAAGCCGCCGCGGTTCTTGCTTCCCATCACCAAACGGAAGCACCTTTCCAGGACCCAGACACAGACGAGCAACAACACCAAGCCAACAACGACGGCCAGAATAGGAGCTTTCTCGTTTCCGGTAAACAGAAGGCGCTATTTCTGCAATTCCGGCTGCGTCGGCGACCAGTGAGTCTGGATGATTCGCCACTGCTTGTTTCTGTTCAGCCGATAGACCTCGGTGGTGTTCCAGCGCGAATCGCCCTCACTCCCGTGCGAGACGAAGTTGAACGTGAGCACCGCCATCGTATTGTCATCACTGATCTGCACGCGCGGATCGATGAATTCGTAACGATCGATCTTGATTTTGCCACGAACGGGTTCGTAATACTTGCGCAATTCCTCCAGCCCATTTATGCGCGCCGCTACTGCTGGATCGAAATACAGCACGTCCGGATCGCTGATATCGAGAAATCCATCAGGGTCACCTTTGATCCACCGATCCATCGCAGCGCGTTCTATGGCAAGTATATTGGCCGCCGTATCTTGTTTGTTTCCTGCCTGCACCGGCACGTCGAATCTCATTAAAGCGCAGAAGCCAATTGTCAGCGCCAGAAGGAATAGAAATGCAGTCTTGCTGATCATCTTTCGCGCTCCATACAGCATTCATGATTCGAGAGTGGTTATATACTCCTCAATCGTCAATCTGACAATCGTCGATTCCGAGCTCTTGACCGACCCGTATAGTCAATATGAAAGCGTTCCGCGCCCGAAAAGTGCCGTTTCCATTCCCGATCCTTCTCAATCCGGCGCACCAAATCCCGATACGGTCGAGCACCTCCCGTCGCGCATCGGGCTGCCTGGTGCCCACATCTGCGCAGCAGATGTGGGTTCAGCCTGACACGCTGCTCCGCCCTTTGTGCTGGTTTGTCGCGTTCAAGTCGCGCAAAACCGCTATCCGCGTCACCGTGGCGTCACCAGCGACGGAGAGTGAAATGTTGGCTCAACCCTTCTGGCTGTGGCTCTTGAAGTACAGTTCAGAGTTGGTGACTGCGGTATTAACGCTGCTCGTTGGCTACATTCTCTTCCGGATCACGCAACAGTCCGCAGACGTCTTTCATTACGTTTTAACCCGGCTGTCCGAATCCCCGCACAGCAGGGCAACAAGCGTTACCTAGAGAACCAGGCGGCGACGAAATGCAGCCCAGTGCCAAGGACGAAGACGGCTGTGATGACAACAGACCGCCTGCTGCGCATTTGAAACAGCACCGGCTGAACCGCGGTTCGGAGCAGCCAAAAACCGCCACCCGCACTCAGCAGCAGCGGATGTGGCATAACTTCGGCCGCGCTCGTCCAAATGAGCCAACCGCCATAGAGCAGAAAGCAGTAGGTCAGCATCACATTCAACGTTTGCGTGATCGCGGCGTTAACCGCGCCCGACGCCCGGATTGACCTCGGCCACTCGAACAGACGCCAGAAGAGGATGTGAAAGAGCCCGAAGCCGATGTTGTATATGCCGACGCTTCCCGTGAGTGCGAACGATGGAGTACCGAGATGCGTGAGCACCGCTTATCCTCCTGACGATTGGCTTGCTCTAAGGTTGTTGGAAATGGCATATAGCCTCGGTCGCCTTGTGCCCCACATCTGCGCAGCAGATGTGGGGCCAGCCTGACACGAAACTACGGTCAATTTCGGGCGCACGAATTTTAGGTTGAAGTGAGAGAAAACCGAAGGCAAAAATTTTGGCTGCCCCCCAGGGATTCGAACCCCGATAAGCAGATCCAGAATCTGCTGTCCTACCGTTGAACGAGGGGGCAGCACGTGTGCGCTGCGTCAGGTTGTGGGTCACGGCGTGCAGCACAGCTTTCCGCGACTGTCTGATTCTATTTGCAGATCGAGAATGCGTCAACCCGTGTATCACGTGCGGACCCGGCGCACTATGAGCGAAGCTTCAGATGCATGAACACTGGCGAAAATTGAGCAGTTGCAGCCAGCGGCACGCATTCATCACACAAAAGCGTGATTTCGCGCTGATACAATAATTCGAAATGCAGCGGAGGAGATGAGATGGTGACGACACTGGGCAGGATCAATACGTCGAGCGGCGCAGAGATAGCTCGCAGACCGCTCGCCGCTGAGGAGTGCGCTCTCGTCGTGGTCGACATTCAGCAGAAACTTCTGCCGCCCATCTTCAACAAGGAATCGCTGGTGCGCAACTCGCAACTGCTGGTCCGGCTCGCCAACATCCTGAAGTTGCCGGTGCTGGTGACCACTCAGTATGCGAAGGGACTGGGCGACACGGTTCCGGAGATTGCCTCCCTGCTGCCCGGCGTACAGCCCATCGACAAGGTTGAGTTCAGTTGCTTCGGCAAAGACACGTTCTGCTCGGCGGTAAAGACGCTGCCCGGAAATCGCACGACTATGCTTCTCTGCGGGATGGAGACTCACATCTGTGTAATGCAGACAGCACTGGGCGCGCTCGAACATGGCTACTTGGTGCACGTGGCCTCTGACGCTGTCGGCTCGAGAGCGGAATGGAACTGGAAGGTCGGGCTCGATCGGATGCGCGATGCTGGTGCCGTGATCTCCTCGACAGAGATGATGATGTATGAGCTTCTGCGCCAGAGCGGCACGCCAGCTTTCAAGGAATTGCTGCAATATCTGAAGTAGAGCGCGGAGCGCAGTAAACCTCGAGTGTAGTAGCAAGAGCCTCGGACTAATTTCCGGGCGCAGTTCTGGAACACACTTCCACACAGGCCAGACAGGCCAGCAATGAGAGCCGCTCAACGGCTCCGTTCCGTGCTGCGCAATCCTTCGGGAATCGCCGTAGCACCGCTCAAAGTGGAACAACCATCACTGCGTTTTGCGACATCTTGTTAGGTGCGCCCTTCAAATCAACAGTTTTGTATGTTCGTCCAATGGTGACGCCATGTCGCACAAGGTCGTATTAGCAGCACTGCTCTGCTCAGCCGTCATTGTAGGCGCGTCGGCTCAAAGCAGCGACAATTCGAATTCCACACAGAGTCCGGGCACTACTTCGACGCAGAGTATCACCGGCTCGCAACAGGACACGCAAGTTGAGCCCATGGCTCAAACGCCGACGTACCGCGTCAACGTCGTTGCGCGGACGACGAAGGCGGTTAATTATCGCCACCGTGCAGGCTCAACGAAGGTCGATATCCACGGCACCGACTTGATGCCCGCCGCAATCGGCCAGGCGAAGGTCGACAGTAAGGCGGGCCGCCTTGAGATCAATGCCACGCTGGAAAAGTTGCGTTCAGCCAAGATGTTCGGCCCCGAGTACCTGACGTATGTGTTGTGGGCGATCACGCCTGAGGGACGGGCCGTCAACCTGGGCGAAGTGCTGCCGAACGACGACGGCAAGGTTGATACGCGCGTGACCACCGACCTGCAAGCGTTCGGCCTCATCATCACCGCCGAGCCGTACTTCGCGGTAACCCGGCCCAGCAACATGGTTGTAGCGGAGAACATTGTTCGGGGGGACACAAAGGGTTGGGAACAGCCGATTGACGCGCGTTTTGAATTGCTGGAGCGCGGGCAATATACGGTGGACCTGACTCCTGCACAATTGCCGGCAACAAGCGCGGATCCGAAGAAAGTCCCGCTCGAATTGCTGGAGGCGCGGAATGCTGTGGCAATCGCGAAGGCTCAGGGTGCGGAACGCTATGCTCCCGACGCACTGCGCAAGGCTGAGGAGTTTCTCGCCAAGGGTGAGGATTATCTGAGCCGAAAGCAGAGCCGTTCCGCGATCGGCACCGTGGCGCGCGGCGCGACTCAGCAGGCAGAAGATGCTCGCGTGCTGACAATTCGGCGTCGCGAGGAGGAGCGCGTTGCCGCTGAGCGGCGTCGTTTGCAGGAGCAGGAGCAAGCGGCGCGGCAGCAGGCCGAAACTAGCGCAGCAGTGGCAACACAAGCTCAGCAGCAGGCCGCCACCGAAGCGCAAGGTCGCGCACAGGCCGAGCAGGAACGTCTCGCAGCCGAGCAGGCGCGGATGGAGGCGGAGCAGGCGGCGCAGCGTGCTGCACAGGAGCGGGCAGCCGCTGAGCAGGCTCGCCAGGAAGCGCTGCAACAACAGCAGCAGTTACAGGGACAGGTGGAACAGGCGCGGCTGACGGCACAGCAAGCGGAACAACAGCGCGAGCAGTTGCGCGCTCGCCTGCTTAAACAGTTAAACGACGTGTTACAGACGAAGGACTCCGCCCGTGGACTCATCGTCCAAATGTCCGACGTGCTGTTCGATACAGGTAAAGCGACGTTGCGTCCCGGTGCTCGTGAACGCCTGGCGAGAGTTGCAGGGATCATCCTGGCTTATCCCGATCTAAGGCTGCAGATCGAAGGTCATACGGACAGCGTGGGTAGCGACAGCTACAACCTCACGCTCTCCGAGCGTCGTGCGGCGACGGTGCGCGATTACCTGATCAGCCAGGGTGTAAATCTCAACAACGTGACTGCCCGTGGCTTTGGCAAGGCGGAACCGGTGGCAAGCAACGCGACGCCAACAGGCCGGCAAATGAATCGCCGTGTCGAACTGGTCGTCTCTGGCGAAGCGATTGCATCTCGCGGCACGGGGCAGGTGCCTGCCACGGGAGCCGGTGGCACTTCGGGTGGAGCAGTAGGCGCTGCAACCGGCATGACCGGAACGCCCGGTGCAGGCGCAACGGGGGCGGGGGCGATGGCTTCACCGACCACGCCGCCGCAATCCGCTCAACCGTCGATTCAGCCGCAACCCGGGCAGCCGGTACAACCGGCTCCGAGTGGAACCTCAACGCCTCCGACTAGCAGCACGCCTCAACCTGTGCCGCGATGAACCGCCGACTGTTGCAGCGAGAAAAGCGCCCGGAAGTTCCGGGCGCTTTTGCTTGTACGAACGAGTGATTACTCTTCGGATTCGCCGGGTTCTTCCTTCTGCGTTTCTGGTTCAGAGCGCTTCAGTCGAACGACGGTGATTTTGGCGAAGCCTTCCTCAAACTTCGGCGGACGCAGTTTCTGCGCCATGCGCCGCATGACGTCGTCTGGCACGTTGCGCGAACGCATGTTATTTCGCTCCATGCAAACTTCCACCGGAACGTCGAAGTAAACGGCGTGTGCTTCGTAGCCGAAGTCCTGCGCCATCTTGATCCAGCTGTGGCGCTCCTTGGGTGCGAGGTTCGTCGCGTCGATGTAGTTGAACGGACGACTGGCGACCAGGCGCGCACGAAGCATGGTACGCAGCGTTGAGAACACCAGGTCTTGGAAGCGCTGTTCCGTGGCGTCGTCAAACAACAGCCCGCGCACGAGATCGCTGGAGAGCGGAATGATGTTCTGACGCTTGAACCACGAACTCTTGCCTGAGCCCGGCAGTCCTATGGCGAGAATGACAGCGCCTTTGGGCTTACGAGCGCGCTTAGGTTCCTTCGCAGGCTTTGGTTGTTCGGGGACTTGGGCGTCAGCGGTGGCCGCGCCATCGTCCATAGCGACTTCGGAGGCTTCCCCGGTTGCCAGTCCCGGTGCGATGGGCAGTATGGGACGCGGCTGTTCTTCGCCAGCTTGCGGTTTATTGCCTCGACCACGGCGTCCGCGGCGTCGCGAACGGTCGCGCCGGCTGGAAGCGCCTTGCGCGGTCGGCAGCGCAGCTTCAGCCGCTTCAGCTTCGTCGGACGGTTCGGTCTCGGGCTGAGCTTCGTATTCGGGCTGCGGTTCGTCCTTCTTCTTGCCGCGTGCCTCGGTCTGCTCACCCGAACCCCAGTCGCCCGCTTCACGATCGAGGAATGTCGGTTGTAATGGTGCCGGGCCCTGTTCGGTTCCCGACTGCTTTTCCGGGTCTTTGCCCGGTTTCTTGCGCCGCTTCATGCGGTCGCGCATCCACTTGCGCATAAGGGGCTTATAACACAAGTACATCACCGGCGGCGAGAGATAGCCGGGAAATTGAAAGCACGTGGACCAGATCCCGTTCCACAACTCTGTCCAACGCCGATAGCGGATTTCTCATCCAATCGCATTGAAATCTGCGCTAATGAGGCTTTCGCTGGAATGAAGGGACTCTTGCAAATTCTGCGCCGAAGCTACCTGCTGCTCGCGCTCATGACACTGGTGGGGGCATTTGGTTGCACTAAGGCCGATCTGCACAAGACTCTAAAGGACAACCGCTTTCAGGCTACGGAGGGTGGTCCTGTTTTGCTGGCCGCGTATCAGCCGTGGTTCGGACGCCCCGGACATATCAATGTCGGCTATTCGTCACAGGACCGCGTCGTGCTGCAACGCCAGATAGACCAGGCAAAGAGTCTAGGGATCGCTGGATTCGTCGTCAACTGGTATGGCCCCGGTAAAGAATTTGAAGACCGCAGTTACGCTCAGCTTCAACGGTTGGCCGCGCAGAATGATTTTAAGGTCGCGCTCATGTATGACGAGGACGACAGCAACCCAGGCAATGCGACCGACGCCGTGATCAACGATCTGCGGTACGCGTACGTACGATACATTTCGCATCACGCTACGGAGCCACGCGAACCTTATCTGCGCTACCACGGGCGTCCGGTTATCTTCATCTTCCCAAAAGGCGCGGGCACCGACTGGAACAAGGTGCGAGAAGCGGCGAACTCATGGGAAGATCCGCCGCTGCTTATCTACAAGGATTTCGACCAGCGGTATGCTGGCGCATTTGACGGGTACTACGCGTGGGTGCATCCGGGAAGAAAAGGCTGGTCGCCGGACGGCAGCAACTGGGGACGCGATTACCTGGAAGATTTCTACACGACGATGAATTCGAAGTACGCGGACAAACTAGCCGTTGGTGCGGCGTGGCCGGGCTTCAACGATTCGCGCGCAAGTTGGAGCCGTAACCGCAGAATAGATTCGCGCTGTGGACGCACGTTTGAAGATTCGTTGAGAGTTTTCCGCCGCTACTACACCGGCTCGCGGCCGCTTGCCTTCCTGATGATCGTGACGTGGAACGATTACGAGGAAGGAACCGCGATAGAGCGTGGTTATACAAACTGCAAGGACGCGAACGACAGCAGCGTTGCCAAGAAGGGCGGCGATACTTCCGGCATGAGATAGCGAGGCCGCAGATAACGTTCCGTCAGTTATGATCTTGTGCATGGATGAGCTGGAATTTCGACGTCATGCTGAAGCCGCACTTGGAGCCCTGAACCAAAGCCTCATCGCCGCAGAAGAGACTGCGGACTTCGAAGTGGACGAACGCTTCGGCGCCATTCACATCAGCTTCGACGAACCGCCCGGGAGGTTTGTCATTTCGCCCAATACTCCGGTCAAGCAGATGTGGATTTCGGCGCTCTCCACAAGTTTCAAGCTTGACTGGTCGGAGGGCGCGAACGACTTCGTCCTGCCTAAGACCGGCGAAGGTCTCAAGGCGCTGCTCTCGCGATTGATTAACGAGCAGATGGGCTCAGACGGAGTGCGATTGGTTTAGTGTTTCACATCAAGTTAGTAGCGCCGGATGATCAGACGCCCTTACGAATTGTCTACCGAAGCCCCGGTTCCCCTAACTCTCTCGTGAATTTCCTGCCTGAAGGTCCTGCCCAACCCACAGTGTCTGGCGCATTTCGCGAATCGTTGCTGACGAACCGTGAACTTAGGAGTTCAATATTGCGTACCAACATCCGTACGAACTCATGACGGATTCTTAACCTGAGGCTACGCAAGATGAAAGTCACCCGCGGGTTCATTGTTGCAACCGTTCTTCTGTTTATCGTGTTTATCGCTTTCGCCTTACCAACGCCTGCCTATTCGGCTGAAACGCCCGCCGTCCACATCCCTCGCGTAAAGCTGCCCCCAACATTGAAACAGTTCATTGACGGCACTCCACGCGAAGCCGAGGGCGTTGTGACGGATTTCATACAGCGTGAGCCGCACGATGGCGACCCGGTAACGGAGCCGACGACGGCATACCTCTCCTACGACGATGCCAACCTGTATGTCGCCTTTGTGTGCAAGAGCGATCCCTCAAAACTGCGTGCCAGCATCGGTAAGCGTGAAGACGTCTTTAGCGACGACATGGTGATGGTTCTCCTCGACACCTTCCATGACCATCGGCGCGCCTATGAGTTTTTTTCCAATCCTCACGGAATTCAGGCCGACGGCGTAGCTGCTGATGGCCAGAACGACGACATGTCCTGGGACACCGTTTGGCACTCCGAAGGACGCATTGTGAAAGACGGGTATGTCGTGCTTATAACGATCCCGTTCAGGAGCCTGCGCTTCAATCGCACGCCAGTGCAGGAGTGGGGAATTTGTCTTGCGCGCTCCATCCCGCAAAACAACGAGGTGTCATTCTGGCCGCACATAACTCGCAAAATTGCAGGGTTTGGCACCCAAATGGGGCACTTGGACGGCATGAAGAACGTGTCGCCGGGACGCAACATGCAGTTCATTCCATACACGTCCTTCGCCGCATCTCGCTCCCTGGACCCGCAGGCTCAGGGCGGAGCAGCGTATCGCAGAGATTACGAACCTCGTAGCGGTCTTGATTCCAAAATCGTCATCAAGGACGCGCTAACGCTCGACGTGACAGTAAATCCGGACTTCAGCCAGGTTGAATCGGACGAACCGCAGACCACCATCAACCAGCGTTTCGAAGTTTTCTTCGAAGAGAAGCGGCCATTCTTCCTGGAGAACTCAGACTTCTTCAAAACGCCGGAGACGCTCTTCTTCTCTCGCCGCATCGCCGACCCGGAGTTCGGCGCTCGACTCACCGGTCGCATTGGCGGTTGGTCGGTCGCAGCGCTAACTATGGACGATCGTGCTGCCGGGCGAACGCTCTCTCTGGATGATGCCGCGCATGGTGAACGCGCAAAAATCGCTATCGGTCGTGTGCAGCGCGATATTGGCCGTGCGAGTCACATAGGCCTCATGGTCACCAGTCGCGACTTTGGCGGAAGCTCGAACCGTGTCTTCTCGCTCGATACGCGCACCAGGCTCGGCAAGCATTGGACCGTCACTGGCCAGGCAATACGCAGTTACGACACGGACCTCCGGCAAAAAGACGTTGCCGGCAACTCGTTCTTCGCGGCCATTGAGCGCAGCGGGCGCGATCTGAAGTTCTCGACCGAGTATTGGGACCGTAGCCCCGACCTTCGCGCACCGCTCGGCTACATCAGTCGCACGGACGTACGCTGGTTGAAGCAGGAGATCGGTTACTTCTGGCACCCAAAGAAGGGCAACGTGCTCTGGTTTGGCCCCTTCGTTTCAAGTAGCGTCATCTGGGATCACAAAGGAACTTTGCAGGAATGGGAAGTGGAACCTGAGTTCGAAATCGAACTGCCACGCTCTACAGAACTGTCTCTGGAGCGTTCTGAAAGCTTTGAAAAATACCGGGGCATAGGTTTTCGTCAGCACAGCACGCACTACTACTTCGGTACCGAATGGCTGAAGTGGTTGAGCGTGTCGCTGTCGGGATCGGATGGTACGGGTATCAACTACTATCCAGCGATCGGTCTCCCAACACTCTCGAAATCCAACGATAAAAGCGTCACCATTAACTTGCGGCCCACCTCGCGCCTGCGTGTCACGGAGCGCTACATCTACTGGCGTCTGGGGACTTTGGATTCGGCGCCAGGTGGCAGCCGTCCGATTTTCAACAACCACATCGTGCGCACCAAGGTGCATTACCAGTTCACGCCCCGCCTCTCTGTCCGCACTATACTTGACTACAACGCCGTCCTCCCCAATCCATTGCTCGTCGACTCAGAACGAGCCAAAAAGCTGACAGGTGACGTGTTGTTCACCTACATGATCAATCCCGGTACCGCGCTCTATGTCGGTTATACCGACGTTTACGACAACCTGCGTCTTGAAAACAGTGCGCCCGGTGGCCTCATGCGGAGCAACTCCCCAACGACTCCGACGGGGCGACAGGTCTTTGTGAAGCTCAGCTACCTTTTCCGTTTTTAAGCATCGTTCCTGAGCAACATACGCGCCAGTCAAAGAAAGGGCATGGCCGCGGCCATGCCCTTTCACTTTGAACAGTGCAGGAACCTGAAAAATCCTCCATTCCCACCGCGAACTAAGTGCCTGAAAACGAACGCCTGGTTGCCCCCAGCCATTTCCCAATTGTGAACTCGTCACAAATAAGTGTGACGATCACCACTTGCACTTCTGCGCAGGACGGCTACAATCATAATTAGGGAGTTGAAAACGATTTTCAATATCGAAATGACAGGCCATCATCCTAACCCGACTCTTGCTGATCTTGCCGTTGGCGAAACCGCCGTCGTCCAGGACTTTAATCTTCCGGCGCACGTTGCCGAGCGCCTTATGAATCTCGGCCTCATACCTGGGCTCAAAGTTGTTTTAGCGCATATTGCGCCCGGTGGCACGCCTCGCGTTTACCGCGTGGATGGCGCCGAGTTTGCTTTGCGCAATGAAGTCACGAAACACATCGCAATCCGGCCTCTCTTAACGGCTGAATTCGGGGACTGAGAATGGCTACAACTTGCCACACAGGCGCAGCCACCGAGTCCGCCAGTGAACGTTCCGCACGAACCATTGCCGTCGTTGGCCCTCCCAATTGCGGCAAGACCACGCTGTTCAATCGCCTCACAGGCCTGCGTCAGAAGGTCGGCAATTTCCCCGGCGTAACGGTCGAGCACCACACCGGATACCTTCGCAATAGTAACGGCGAGGAAGTTGCTCTCGTCGATTTGCCCGGCGTCTACAGTCTCCAGCCCAAGTCGGAAGACGAGCGCGTTACCGTGGACGTTCTCACCGGCAAGATGGAAAGCGTCGGACGTCCAGACTCCGTCATCCTTGTCGTAGATTCCACCAATCTCAACCGTCACCTCGTTCTTGCGGCACGCGTTATTGGGCTGGGTTTGCCAACGCTAGTCGTTCTGAACATGGCCGACGCACTGCGCAACCAGGGCGGCCACGTCGATGTCCTCGCCCTTGCACAGCAACTTGGGACTCCTGTCGTGCTGGTCAGCGCGACGACAGGGGAGGGAATCGACAAGGTTGCTCATTTTCTTTCATCCCGCACAAAATCTCCGTCGCCGCTCGATTTACCCATTTTGCAGGATGCCCGCGGCTGTCGCGAATGGGCGCAGCGCGTAGGTACCAAAGCCGGTTACCGCCGCCCCGCGACGCCGGAGTGGACTCGCCGCCTAGATTCCATTTTTCTGCACCGCACATGGGGCTCTGTCGTATTCGCAGTGGTGGTCATTGGCGTCTTCCAGACCATCTTCGCCATCGGGCAGCCTATCTCTGATGTTTTCGGGCACGCCATTCAGTTTGCCGGACAGCAACTTGGCAGCGTTCTCCCCGATAACCTTTTTCGTTCTTTATTACTTAATGGTGTCTGGAACGGCGTTGGCTCCGTCCTTGTCTTCTTACCTCAGATTCTTTTGCTGTTCCTCGTCATCGGCATTCTCGAAGACTCCGGTTATCTTGCGCGAGCTGCCGTCATAGCGGATCGCACCATGGCGCGAGTCGGGCTGAACGGGAAGTGCTTTATTCCGCTGCTCTCTGCTTACGCATGCGCCGTGCCGGCCATCATGGCGACCCGCACGATCGAGAACAAGCGTGATCGCACGGCCACTATTCTGATTGCGCCGTTCATGACCTGCTCCGCGCGTCTGCCTGTATATACGATGATTATCGCGGCATTCATTCCGAACCGGCCGCTGCTTGGATTCCTGCTGGGAACGCGTGCGCTGGCCATGCTTGGCCTGTACCTGCTTGGCTTTGGGATGGCCGTCCTCACGGCTCGACTCCTCAAGTCTGCTGTTTTGAAAAGTCTTGATGTACCCTTCATGCTGGAGATGCCGCCTTACCGCTGGCCGACTCTTCAATCGCTGGGGCTGCGTGTCCTGGACCGCTGCAAGGCTTTTCTCTATCGTGCCGGGACCGTCATTCTTGCCGTCTCCGTCCTCTTGTGGGTATTGACCAACCTTCCGATGCATGGCGGAAAGCCTCCTGCACTTGAGGTCAGCGCCATCGCGAAGATTGGCCATTTCATTGAGCCCACGATCCGCCCACTCGGTTTCGATTGGAAGATCGGCGTAGGTCTAGTGACCTCGATTGCGGCCCGCGAGACCATTGTTGCCACCATGGGTACGCTCTACGGCCTCGATCCCGAATCGCAGAACCTGCAACTCCAGGCCGCTTTGCGTCAGGAGATAACCCCGGCAGCCGCGGTTGCCCTGCTGGTGTTCTTTGCCTTCGCCATGCAGTGCATTTCCACGATTGCCATCGTCAGGCGTGAGACAAATGGGTGGACTTGGCCCGCTGCCCAGTTCGCGTACATGACTTTCGTGGCCTACGTCTCGGCCTTCGCCGCTTACCACATCACGCTGCGCCTGCTTGCCTAAGGGGAGCAGAAGAGAACACAGAGCGAAATGCGGTCTTTCACCGTATTTCGCTCTTTCTTGTTGGGCCTCTCAGGGGAGATTGATGGCGCGATGCCGTGGAGCCCGTATCTGTTCGCAAACCCAAGTACGGCTGAGCTTTACACTTATGTGTGGCGCGTGGTAACCTTCTACGCGTTACAGGAAACGATATAACAGAGCAGGAGCGCGTTAGATTCAGTGTTAGCTCGAGAGCAAAAGACCTCCATCATCGATCAGTACCGCACCCACGCGAACGACACCGGCAGCCCTGAGGTCCAGATCGCAATTTTGAGTGAGCGGATCGGCCAGTTGACCGACCATTTCCGTACGCACAAAAAGGACCATGCGTCCCGCCGCGGACTTCTCATGATGGTCAGCAAGCGCCGTAGCTTGTTGGACTATCTGAAGAAGTACGACACCGAGCGTTACAAGACTGTCATCCAGAAGCTGGGCATCCGTAAGTAGTGCCCGCTCGGAAGTCGAGTTTTCCGTCTCGAGATTATGTGTGTCGTCGTGGGAATACCCACGTTTGGGTTAACGTGCGTTCGCGCACACGTCCCCTTCCCGGCTTTCGGCCCCTTGGGGGATAACCGCAGGCCGGGCGCTTCGCCCTATCCCCAAGTTGGTTCGGTACACGTCTATGATGCCCGCAATGTTCGGCGTTGCGGGGTAGAGATCAAGCTGTTAACCCTGTCTAGTAATCCGTCCTGTGGTACCGGTTTCAGCGGCCGTAGGCGCGATGACGCTTACGAGCAATTCTCTTCCGCCTGCGGTGCCCCGGCCCGTGCTGCACAACGCGCACTGAATAGAAGGAACACATCATGAACAAGCAAGATGCCAGCCTGACACTTACAGGCGGTAAAACGATTTCGTTTGAAACTGGAAAAATAGCAAAGCAGGCACACGGCTCCGTAGTCGTGCGCATGGGCGACAACGTTGTCCTCGCCACTGCCTGCGCCAATGCTGAACCTCGCGTTGGCATAGACTTTTTTCCACTCACCGTTGATTATCGCGAGTACACCTACGCCGGCGGACGAATCCCCGGCGGCTTCATCAAGCGCGAAGGCCGTCCCAGCGAGCGTGAAATCCTCACCAGCCGCCAGATCGACCGCCCCATCCGCCCCTTGTTCCCCGATGGCTTCCGCTGTGAGACGCAGGTTATCGCGCTGGTCCTCTCGGCTGATACCGAGAATGATCCCGACGTAGCCGCCATCAACGGCGCATCCGCCGCACTGGCGGTTTCTGACATTCCGTTCCAGGGGCCTATCGGCGCGGTTCGGGTCGGCCTCGTCAATGACGAGCTCATCATCAATCCCACTTACAGCGACATGCACGAGAGCAAGCTAAACATCATGGTCGTCGGCAGCGTCGATGGCATTGTGATGATCGAAGCGGGCTCGAATGAAGTGGATGAAGAACGCGTCGTCGAGGCCATCGAGTTCGCCCACGCCGAAATCAAGAAGATCTGCGCCACCATCAGCGAACTCGCGCGGCGGGTCGGAAAGCCCAAGCGCAAGGTTGAGCCCCCCGTTCTGGACGAAGCATACTTGGCTGAACTCCGTGGCCGCATCGGTGATCGGCTTGCCGATGCCCTGAATACCGAGAAGTATCCCAAAGCGGAGAGCTACGCCAAAGTCAAAGAGATTAAGGACGAGCTCAAGGCTGCCATTCCCGAGGACGATGCGGATGGTCGCGCCAAGCTCGGCAAGTATTACGAGATGCTCCGCGAAAGCATTTTCCGCGAGCAGGTACTGAACGATCGCCGCCGTCCAGACGGTCGCGCGTTCGACCAGATACGCGATATCTGGATCGAAACCAGCGTGCTCCCGCGCACTCACGGTTCCGCCATCTTTACTCGCGGCGAAACCCAGGCGTTGGTCACGACCACGCTCGGCACGGGCGAAGACATGCAGCGCCTTGAGCGGTTCGAGGGCGAAGCCAAGAAACGCTTCATGCTGCACTACAATTTCCCGCCGTTCTCCGTTGGCGAAGTCGCGTTCCTGCGCGGCGCGGGCCGTCGAGAGATCGGTCACGGCGCACTCGCTGAGCGTTCGCTCGCCGCAGTGCTTCCCGCGGAAGCAGATTTCCCGTATGCCATCCGCGTTGTTAGCGACATTCTTGAGTCCAACGGTTCATCGTCAATGGCCACCGTTTGCGGCGGCTCGCTCAGCCTCATGGACGCCGGAGTTCCTCTGCGCGCTCCGGTTGCCGGCGTAGCCATGGGCCTTGTCATCGAGGGCGAAAAGTACGCCGTCCTCAGCGATATCGCCGGCGCGGAAGATCATTACGGCGACATGGATTTCAAGGTTGCTGGTACCAGCAACGGCATCACCGCTTTGCAGATGGATATCAAGGTGATGGGCATCACGGCGGGTATCATGCGCGAAGCTCTCGCGCAGGCTAAGCGTGGACGCCTGCATATCCTCGGTAAGATGAACGAAGTCATCACTGAAGGTCGCACCAAGGTCAGCGAGTTCGCACCGCGCTTCTATACCCTGAAGATCCCGGTGGACAAGATTCGCGAACTGATCGGACCGGGCGGCAAGGTGATTCGCGGCATCGTCGAAGCCACTGGCGTCAAGATCGACGTCGAAGACGACGGCTCCGTGAAGGTCGCATCCAGCGATGCGGCAGCAGCCGAAAAGGCTCTCCAGATGATCGGAGACATCACGGCCACCGCAGAAATCGGCAAAACCTATCTCGGCACGGTCACACGCCTCGCCGAGTTCGGTGCCTTCGTCGAGATATTCCCGGGAACCGACGGCCTCCTGCACATCTCGGAAGTTTCCGAGCACCGCATCAAGGACATTAAAGACGAACTGAAGGAAGGCGATCAGGTCCTCGTGAAGGTTCTCGCCGTGGAAGGCAACCGCATTCGCCTCTCCCGCAAAGCCATCTTGAAGGAACAGCGTGCCAAGATGCAGGCCGCAGGCGGTGGAGCACCCACCGAAGGCGGAACCGGCGATGTTGATTCCGATGTTGCTGCGGAAGGCAGTGGCGCTATCACATTTGAAGGCGGCTACGAAGGCGGTGACGACGAGCCGAACTTTAACCGCGTTGACGATGCTGGCCAGCCAATCAACGAACAGCAGGGAATGGGAGCACCTAGCGGCCCTCGTCCCCCGCGTAGCGGCGGCTCCGGTGATCGCCGTCGTGGACGCGGCGGCCCAGGCCGTGGTCGTGGTCCTGGCCGTGGCGGTCGTGGCCCGGGTGGCGGCGGTCGGTAACGTTTCAATCAGTTAGGATTGGGCACAGTCGCCCTCCCCAACAGCTCCATCAGAAAAGCCATGGCACATCAGCCGTGGCTTTTCTTTCTTGCTGGTATTCAGACGAGACAGGCTGCAAACACTAAAGCGTATTGCAAGCTAGACTGAAATCGGTCAAGCGTGCGAATGCGAGGTATATGAGAGTCGCCGAGGTCTCGTTTCGCAACGGCGTTGGTACAATCGTTTTGGCTTCGTAGAATCTGCGACCCGGGAAGTTTTTGCACATCCAACTGCTTGCGTGTTCGCTGGCTACAGTGTTGTCTTGATGCGCCGGAACGCACGGAACCAAGGTGAAAGAAGAGCGGACAGTGACATCGGACTGCATATCATTCTCGAAAATTCCGCATACATCCAGGCTTTTCCATGACTACCTGTTCCAGTTCCAGCGCGTTTCAACTTTCTATTCGCGCCCGCCGTCAGCCGATTGGACTCTGAACGAGCAAACGAAGCTGCATGTACCAGACGAGCGCCGCCGTCGCGTAGCCGACGTCCTCGAACGCCAGAACCGCACCTGGGGAGCAGGTGAGCCGACGCTGAGTGCCATCGACAGGTTGCGTCGCGGAGCATCGGCTTTTGTCACCGGGCAGCAGGTTGGTTTGTTCGGCGGACCGTTGTACTCGTTGTTAAAAGCAGCCAGCGTGCTGAACTTCGCGCGCGAGATGTCCCGCAGCGGCAAGCCCGCGGTTGCCATCTTCTGGCTGGCCACGGAAGACCACGATGTCGCGGAGGTGAGTAGTGCATTGATGCCTTCCGGAGCGCGCGAGCTGCGCGACTTTGCGTACGCGGTGCGCAGCAACGGAGCCGCGCCGGTCGGCAACGTGCAGTTCGGCCCGGAGATCGACGCGTTGTCCGCCGAAGCATCCTCGCTGCTCGAACCGTCAGAGGCCGCCCGCTTCGTGCGCGAGAGTTATCGTACCGGCGAAACCTTCGGCAGCGCATTCGCCAAATTGTTTACGCATATTTTCCGCGACATTGGACTCATACTGCTCGACCCGCTTGACGCCGAACTGCACGCCATTGCAGCTCCCATGCTGCAACAGGCGGCCGAGCGCGCGGAAGAGTTGGACGAGGCGCTGCTCGCTCGCGGCAAGCAACTGCGCAATGCCGGATACCACGAGCAAGTGAAGGTAACGCCTGCGTCCACGCTGCTCTTCGCCTTGCAGGACGGCGAGCGCGTAGTCATGCATCGTGGTAATGACGGAGACTTCCTCGTCGGGAAAAGAAAGTTTGCACGCGCCGAAATGCTTGCGCGCATAGCTGAACATCCCGAACAGTTCAGTCCTAACGTTCTGTTGCGTCCAGTGATGCAGGATTACCTGCTGCCCACCGTAGCCTACTTCGGCGGACCTGCGGAAATCGCATACTTCGCGCAGGCAGCCGTGGTTTACGAGAAGCTGCTGGGCCGGGTTACACCCGTGCTGCCGCGAATGAGCGCGACGTTGGTCAGTGCGCGCATGCAGAAGCTGCTAAACCGTTATCAACTCACGCTGCCTGATCTCTTCCATGGCGGAGAGCATCTGCGGGAGCTGCTGGGTTCGCGAGTTCTGCCCTCGGATCTCCAGCAGAATCTCGATGCGACGTCGGCGGCGGTGCAGGACAATATGTCCCGTTTGCAGCAGTCGCTGAAGGGATTGGATCCGACGCTGGTCGAAGCTGCCGAACGCTCAACGCGCAAGATGCAGTATCAGGTCGGCAAACTGCGATCGAAAGCGGCGCGCGCGGAGTTGCGCCGAAATGAGATGCTCACGCGCGATGCCGAAGAGATCCTGACCTCGCTGTTCCCGCGCAAAACACTCCAGGAACGCGAGATTGCCGGCATCTACTTCCTCGCGACGCATGGCTCGGAGTTGCTCCAGAACCTCGTCGAAGTCACGGCACGCCAGTGCCCAGGTCATCAGGTCATCCACGTCTAGCGGCTATTCAGATTGCTTTTGTAACGGCAGAGAAGCTCTTAGGCCCTGGAAGGACTCAAACACCAGCGTCCGATTTGCGATACCATCTCTGGCATGGCGAAGAACGAACCTGCATTTGAGATTACCTGTCCATGTTGTGACGCCCTTATCAAGGTGGACCCAAACACCAAGGCAGTGATTGCGCACACTCCCAAGGCGATGCCGAAGATGTTTGCCGACATGGAAGAGGCTGCACGCGCGATGAAGGAACGCGACTCTCGCAAGGAGTCCATCTTCCAGCAATCCGTCGAGGCCGAGAGGAACAAGTCGGACCTGCTGGAGAAAAAATTCCAGGAGGCCATCCGTAGGGCAAAAGAGACGCCGGACACTGGCAAGAAGCCGTTGCGCGACTTCGACCTCGACTGATCTATGAACACGCGCTACGAGAACCCCGGTGGGCGACCGCTGCTGCTTGGCCACAGGGGCTGCCGCCGTTGCGCGCCGGAGAACACCTTCGAGGCCTTCGACCTTGCGCTCCAGCATGGATGCGACGGCTTCGAGTTCGACGTGAGGCGGACGGCAGACGGACGCAACGTGATCTGCCATGATTCGAAGTTCGGCAAGCTGCTTGTAGCGAGTTCCACCTTTGACCTCCTTTCGGAAGACATCGCACGGCCGGTGCGTTCTCTCTTCCGCAACTCGGCACAGCAACAGACGTTTCTGCCATGCTTCGAGCAAGTGCTCGAGCGCTATGCGCAGCGCGCGTTTCTAGATATTGAACTGAAGGTTGCTGGCGTTGAAGATGCGGTAGTCGGGTTGCTGCACGAGCAAGGGGACTACGAGCGGGTTGTGGTGTCGTCTTTCCTGCCCGAGGTTGTCGAGCGCGTGCACGCACTCGACCCTAACGTTCCATCTGGATACATATTCAGCAACGCCCGTGCGATGCGGCGATGGCGTTCACTCCCGGTCACGCACGTAATGCCGCACTGTACGTTGGTGACCGAAAAACTGGTGCGCGACTTCCACAGTGCGGGCAAACAGGTGCTGGTGTGGACCGTGAACGCGCCGCGCGATATGCAACGCATGACGCAATTCGGAGTGGATGGCATCATCTCCGATGACACACAGTTGCTAAGCCGCACGGTTCGAGGGCAAAGTTGATCTGGCATTGCCTGGGCGAGCGGGTTTCCGCAGGAAAGCATTTCTCTCGTTTTCGAACTCTTCTAGTTGATATTCGATTTCGTCGCGCTCCCATCGGAGCGCCGCACCAATACGTTTTGCTGCCACGCGGCTGGAGTGTTCGTTCCAGGAACCGCTGAGCGCAACAGGCACGCGTCGCAGCAAGATGTCTGCAAGCGTCACCGCGTATTCGTATCGAACAGCAGAGACAGCTTCGGCGACAATGTGCTCGGTGCTGTCGAAGAGTGGTCGAGCTAGCTGCGGTTCGGTGCCGGCAAGTCGCGCTACGCAGAAAGCACGTCGGCCATGCCAAGCGGCCATGGCGCGCGCGGACTGCTCAGTGATTCCCGCCGTCTGCGCCACTAGAGTGGACCATTGGCTGATTGTGGATTCCAAGCCACTGGCCGTTCCGATGCATGCTATGGGCAGTGGCGTTTCGGCTACCTTGATGCCTATGGCGTGCGCGCACTGACGCGCTAGCGATGCCGCAGTTGTCAGCTTGCCCCCGATCACAGAGATAAGTCCGGCTGCACCGTCGGCCGCATGATTGCGCAGGAGATGACGGCGTGTGATCGCATTCGGCGCCTTGTCCGGCACGTACGGCAGAGGCCGCACTCCCGCGAACGCGTACAAAACTTTGTCCTCAGTGATGCGAGCATTGGGGAATAGGTTATTGATCGAGTCGAGCAGATAGCGGATTTCCTCGGGCGCAGGCTGCACCCCGGAAGGATTGCTGCTGTCGCGAATTTCCGTCGTGCCCAAAAGCACTTGGCCATTCCAGGGGATCACAAAGATGGCGCGGCCGTCGTTCGCATGCGTGTATACAGCCGACCCTGGCATTCCGGGGAACTGCGGTAAAACCAGGTGTGACCCTCGCACTCCGCCGATCATCGGTCCCGCGGTGTCAATGCCGGAGTCTCCGCATATGTGGTCCGCCCATGGGCCCGTAGCATTGATAATCCAGCGAGCGTCGACCGTAAACTCTTCATTCGTAAGGAGGTCGCGAACAATCACGCCGAGGACTCGACCATGAGCTAGCCTGACGCCGAGAGCCGCTGTGTAATTGCGTATGACAGCCCCATCGGCAGCGGCTTCGATAAGCCACTCGGCGACGAGGCGCTCGGGAAATTCGCACTGCGCGTCGTCGTAGTGGAAGAGCGACCAGTGCTGGCCTGCGTCGAGCTGCTTCTCAAACTCGCGCAGTTCGTGGATCGTGTCCGCGCTGGGGCTGTGCATTCCGGCGAACCGACGATAGAACCAGAGTCCGCTGCGAATCTCCAGCGCGCTAAGTGTGCGCTCGCGCCCAAGTGCGAGCACGAAGCTCATGGGCCGAACGAGATGCGGGCGCTCACGCAAAAGACGCTCGCGTTCGCGCAAGGATTCGCGGACGAGCCCAATTTCGCCGAACTGCAGATAGCGAAGGCCGCCATGGATGATCCGGGTGGAGCGGCTAGTCGTGCCGGAGGCGAGGTCGTGACGCTCGAGGAGCAGAGTTCGGCGTCCCGCACTGGCACACTCGCGGCCAATAGCGACGCCATTGATTCCTCCGCCGATGACTACGACGTCGAACTGGCCGGAGACGGCCGGACGCGTTGGAAGGAGCCTGCTCACACCGTGTTAGATGCGCGAGAGAGTGACTGTGTAATCAATAGCTACGCGCCACGAGTTGCTAGAGCTCATAACTCTTCCCCGAATAACTGCACGAGTGCTTTGAATTGAAGGATGCGCTCGTTTAGATTGGAGGCGCGATGGCAGACACAGGAGAACGCTTCGAGCGCGCCGTTTCCATCATGGCGCGATTGCGGGCACCGGACGGGTGCCCATGGGACAGCGAACAGACATTCGATTCCATCAAGCCTTACACGTTGGAAGAAACGTATGAGGTATTGGAAGCAATCGACAATCGCGACTGGGACGAGTTGCCTGGCGAACTTGGCGACCTGCTTTTGCAGGTGCTCTTTTACGCGCAGATGGCCGAGGAAGCAGGACATTTCTCGATCAAGGACGTTCTCGACCGGCTCTCTGACAAACTGGTGACGAGACATCCGCACGTTTTCGGCGAGGTTAAGGCGGAGACGTCGGGCGAGGTGCTGCGTAACTGGGAAGCAATCAAGGCCGACGAAAAAAAGAAGCGACTCGCAGAAGGCGGCGGCAAAAGCGGCAAAGTTCCCGAAAAGCCAACTTCTGTGCTGGCGGGTATCAGCGGTGCAGTGCCATCGCTGCTGGAAGCGCACAAGCTTAGCGCCAAGGCGGCACACGTCGGATTCGACTGGCCTAATGTTGAAGGACTTTTTGACAAGCTGAAAGAAGAAACGGATGAACTGCGCGCGGAGGTGAAGCAGATTCCGCCGCCGGGCCCTGTCCCGGTGGGCCTCGGCGTTTCAGGCGCGAAAGGAAGCGCTGTTTCAGAAGAACTGCGGGCGCGCATGGAGGACGAAGTCGGAGACTTGTTTTTTGTCCTGGTGAACATTGCGCGTTATCTTTCGCTGGACTCCGAACAGGCGTTGCGCAAAACCAATCGGAAGTTCAAGCGGCGTTTCCAGTACATGGAAGAACAGTTGCGTGCGCAGGGGAAGAGGCTGGAAGACACACCGATCGAGCAGATGGAAGAGCTCTGGCAGCAGGCAAAGGGAACTGAACGATGAAGGCTCAAAAGAAGGTTGGCGAGATTACGCTTCGAACGTGCCACGTAGTCGATGAGTTCCGCCAGGCGCTGGATTTGCAGAGGCGCGTATGGAACTTCAGCGATATCGAGATGGTGCCGATCCGGCTGTTTGTTGTGGGAGAGAAGATTGGCGGGCACGTGTTGGGTGCGTTTGATGGCGACAGAATGGTGGGGTTCGCGTATGGTCTGCCGGGGATTCGAGGCCGCCATTCCTATATTCATTCGCACATGCTGGCCGTAGAAGCGGAGTATCGAAACCTGGGGTTGGGGCGCGCACTCAAGATCTTCCAGCGCGAAATCGCTCTCGCGCAGAACATCGACCTGATCGAGTGGACCTTCGATCCGCTGGAGATCAAGAACGCGCACCTGAACATCGAGCGGCTCGGGGCCATCGCGCGACGCTACAACGTGAACCAGTACGGAATTACTTCCTCGCCGTTGCAGGGCGGACTGCCGAGCGACCGCTTTGTGGCCGAGTGGTGGCTACGTTCGAAGCGCGTAGAGACTGCCCTGAGCACGGGCGTGCGTGAGCCGATCGCCACGACGCAGGCGGTGGATGTGCCTGTCGAGATCTCAGCGTGGAAGGCGAGCGCGACGGAGAAGCATCTTGCCGCCGATGTACAGCGCCGCAACCGGGAGACCTTTCAAAGGGCATTCACCGACGGGCTGGCAGTGCTTGGCTATCAGCGCGACGCAAAAGGGAATGGACGCTTCTTGCTCGCGCGGTGGGATGAAGGTTGGGGCTATGGAGAAGAGGAGCGTGAAGGTTGAAGATAGAGGCTGTCACGCTACGTGAAATTCGAATGCCGCTGGTGCACTATTTCGAGACCAGCTTTGGGCGCACCACAGAGCGACGAATCCTGCTGGTGACGGTACACGCGGACGGCCTTGAGGGATGGGGCGAATGCACGGCAGGCGAACATCCCTTCTACAACGAAGAATTGATTGACACGGCCTGGTACGTGACGCAGCAGTACCTGGCGCCGGCGTTGCTGGCGCGCGAAGTGAATGCCGGTTGTGAATGTCCAGCGTTGTTCGCGCGCGTGCGCGCCCACCGAATGGCAAAGGCCGCACTTGAGAATGCGGTTTGGGATGCCGAGGCGGTGCAGAAGCAGGTCCCGTTGTGGAAGCTGGTCGGGGGCTCTCTGGGCGAGATTAATACCGGCGTATCGATTGGCATTCAGGAATCACCGGAGCAGTTGCTGGAGAAAGTCGACGGGGAGCTTGCATCCGGCTATCAGCGGATCAAGGTGAAAGTGAAGCCGGGGTGGGATCTGAACATCCTGGAACGAATCCGAGAACGCTGGCCGGAGATTCTCCTGAGCTGCGATGCTAACTCTGCATACTCACTGGCAGACATCGACCGATTGAAGCAGTTCGACAAGTTCAAGCTGCTGATGATCGAACAGCCATTGTGGAGCGACGACATCTACTTCCACGCGCGCCTGCAGAAACAATTGCAAACCGCGTTGTGCCTGGACGAATCGATTCACAACGCTCGCGATGCTAAGGCGGCGATTCAGTTGGGCGCCTGCCGGATCATTAATATCAAGCTGGGTCGCGTCGGCGGCTTCACCGAGGCGATTGCGACGCACGACGTGTGCAAGGCCGCTGCCGTGCCGGTGTGGTGCGGCGGTATGTTGGAGTCGGGCATCGGGCGCGCGCACAACATCGCAATGTCAACGCTTGAGAACTTTCGTTTGCCGGGGGATGTGTCGGCCTCAAAACGCTATTGGAAAGAGGATGTGATCGAGCCTGCGGTGGAAGTGTCGTCGAATGGAACCATCGCTATTCCGGACAAACCGGGGCGCGGCTACGACGTTCGGGAAGAGCTGATTGAGGAACTAACGGTGCGAAAAGAAACTGTGAGGGCCTAAGCGCCGATCGCAGTTCGAGTTCGGCTTTGGAGAAAGCTCCGTCTGGCGGAGCTTTCTTTGGCTGAACTCGGGGTGTCCCTGACGCACGGATCTTTGCTATTTGCGGCGGTGGCTAAGCTATTTCGTGCTGGCGGTTACCGCTTCTGCATCTCGCTTGCGAAGAAATTCGAGTGCTTGCGCAACGTTCATGCGCGGCACGCGACGGAATGCCGACAAAGTCTCTGTCTGCTTTATTCGTATGTTCTTAAAGAAGAAGGCTTTGCCGGTGAAGTTCAGGTTCATCTTCACAATGTCCCAATGACCTTTGTCAACCTCGGCCTGTTCGGCATAGAAATGACCGCCGCGATCCAGGTGGCCGATAATTCCCCAGCCGATATTGACGTCTCGCGTCATGGTGCCATCGACTTTGGCGAGGTGCATGGCAGCAGCGTCGATGACCATGACGCCGGCCATGCCTTGAAACACAAGAGTCTCCCTGGATGGCGGATCGAAATCTGGGTTGGGAGTGAACTTGAGGCGCACGATGTTGCCCTCAGGAGGACCGTCATAGGTATAAATGAAGGCATCCGGAAGCGAGCGGACCAGCTTGGTAGTGCGCTCCTGATCCTCTTTCTGCTCCTTGGCTTTGTCGCGCATCTGCTTCGGATCTAGTAATCGATTTATGCGGTCGTCTTCCGCGCGACGCTGCTCCTGGGAGAGAGGCTTGCCATTCACGGCGACAACACGTCCGATCACGCCGTCGGGGGTTTCGACCATCTCCTTGGTCGTGGTTCCCCTCGGTTTTTCAGTGCTTTGAATGAATGCGTAAAACCGATCGTCATCGAGCTGCTTTAGTTCGTTGGCGATCGTCATGCGAACGAGTTCATTGGCCGACGTCGGCAACACCAGTTTCGACTGGCTGGCGCGGGCGTTTGCAAATGGCGACAGCGCCAAAAGTACGGCGAGCGACAGAGCCGCCCGTATGGCGAGAGATCCCACCTTCTTCATACCTTTCATAACCTGCTTTGGTTTCTTCAACTACTTAGATGGCGATGATGGAATGTCGCGTTGCACATGCCCGAGCGCATCCATCCGCCCTTATAACCCGGCTACTCACACATTTTACGCCAGACGCCGACAGCGGAATGAGAGGCACGAAGAGGGAATCCGCCTGAGTCCCGCACCGACAACAAGGGGGACCCCAAGTTGATAAAACAGCGAAAGCCGGCGTTGTTCGGCGGCCCAGGGTGCGTGCTTCAAGGAGCCTTTGTCCCAAATGACGACGTCGGACGCCTGACAACTTCGTCCGACGGGCTTCGCATGTCGAAAGTTTTTCAAAGCCTGTCACCAAACAACGGTCTTGTCTAGACAGAGTTCCTGAACGCTAGTAGATTCAGAGAAAACCTGCTCTCAAATGACGGTGTTGGTGAATCTGGGTAGCTGCAGATCTGCGAAAGGGACGAAATCATGCGTGAGTTGGCCGGAATCATGATCAGAGGAGAGGGGGCGGCGGTCACAAAGGTCGCCGCCGTCGCACGGGCGGTAGTTCGCACTTCAGCGAATGAGGCTCGGTCCTCCGCCGTGCAAGCAGCAAGCGCGTTGCAATCCAAGCAATACTCCGATGGGTACTGGCATGGCGACCTTACCGCCGACTCCACCCTCCAGTCCGATTACATCCTCCTGCAGATGTGGCTCTACCCCGCTGCGCCGGATGGAAGCTGGAATCCGCCGACGATGCCCAAGATTCGCAAAGCCGCCCGCGCTATTCTCGATGCCCAGCGCCCCGACGGCGGCTGGAACATCTACGAGCCCGGGTCCTCGGAGATCAACGCCACGGTTCGCGCGTACACCATGCTGAAGATGACCGGCATGTGCATCGACGATCCGCGAATGGCAAAGGCCCGCGCGCTTATTCTTAAGCTTGGTGGCATCCAAGCATGCAACAGTTACACCAAGCTGAATTTCAGCTTCTTCGGGCTCTATCCTCGAAAGTACTGTCCGACGATTCCGCCCGAGATCTTGATCATCCCGGGCAACTTTCTCTACGAGATGTCTTCCTGGACGCGCACGATCATCGTCCCGCTCTCTCTGGTGCAGGCGCTCGGAAGTACCAAGCCAACGCCCGGCGGAGTCCGTGTAGACGAACTGGTGCATCCGCACCGGAAGTTTGCCTTGCAGCGCAAGGACCGCATCGCCAATCTATTTATTACCGCCGACAAGCTTTTCAAACGCTGGGAGCGTCAGAGCGTCAAGCAAATCCGCGGGCGCGCTATCCGCCAGGCTGAACACTGGATGCTGGATCATCTGCAATACAGCGAGGGCCTGGGTGCAATTTATCCGTCGATGATGTACGCAATCATGGCGATGGACGCACTCGGCTATGAGCGTGATCATCCCGACCTGCAACTCGCCATCAGGCAGTTCGACGACCTGATTCTGGAGAACGAGGAGAGCCTGATTTTCCAGCCGTGCAAATCCCCCGTCTGGGACACCTCGATTGCGGCCTTTGCCCTCGGTGAGCTTGGCCAGGCCGACCCCGCCCGCCTCACCGCGGCCGCCGACTGGCTGCTCACCAAGGAAATCCGACGCAAGGGTGACTGGGCCGCCAAGCGCCCGGATTTAACTCCCTCCGGTTGGGTCTTTGAGTTCGCCAATGAGTTCTACCCCGATGTTGATGACACGGCGATGGTTTTGCTCGCCCTGCTGCATGCCAAGGCCAGTGATCCGGAAAAACAGGCACGCGCGGAACGCCGCGCCATTAACTGGCTATTGGGCATGCAGAGTTTCGACGGCGGTTGGGCTGCCTTCGACGTGGACAACAACTGGCAGATCCTCAACAAGGTACCCTTCGCCGATCACAACGCAATGCTGGACCCCACCTGCCCGGACATTACCGGGCGCACCTTAGAGTCGCTTTGCCGTCGCGGTTTCGACTACAAGAATGCGGCCATAGCGCGCGGCGTGAAATACCTGCTGACAGAGCAGGAGGACAACGGGAGTTGGTACGGACGCTGGGGAGTGAACTACATCTATGGCAGCTTCCTCGCGATTCGCGGTTTGCGCGCTACCGGTTCGCCGGATGTGGCGGATGCTATCGCACGCGCTGCCCGTTGGCTCCAGGGCGTGCAGAATCCGGACGGCGGGTGGGGCGAGAGCTGCCGCAGCTATGAGACCAATCGTTTTGAGAGCGCCGTTAGCACGCCCTCGCAAACTGCCTGGGCAATTCTCGGACTCATAGCCGCCGGGGAAGTTCAGAGCAACGCCGTCAGCGATGGCGTGCGATGGCTACGCGAACACCAGGAATCCGATGGAACCTGGGAGGAATCCATCACAACCGGCACCGGATTTCCCAACGTTTTTTACCTCAGCTACCACTTGTATAGGGACTACTTCCCACTGCTGGCTTTGGCGACATACGCCAACCAAGTGGAGGCACACGAAAAAGCGAGAGCAGCATCCGGCTCTGAGGGATAGCAAAACCGAGCACGCTACATGCTTTGTCGACCCGCTCGGCAAAGGCAGTCCCATTAGTCTTTTCAGATCGAAAGCGAGGCGAAATCGCTGTTCCCCTGGTTGTCGATTCCGCCAGCGATGCAGCGCCCGCAAACGCCTCATCGAGCTGCTGGAGAAGAACGTCACCCGCGAAGCCGATGTGCGCCGCATCAAGCCCCTCATCGCCACCCTGAAGAACGGAACCGCAAGCAACGGCACGGAGAAAAAGGCACCACCCTCCACTCCGCAGAAGCAAGCCGTCGCCGCCTCTGCCGGGGACTGAGTCTCGTGGTTGGATCGGCGGCTAAAAACCTCGGCAGCTAAAAGAAGAACCCTCCCAGATTTCACCCCGGGAGGGTTTCATTTGTTTTGATTTCGGAACAGATTTCGTCACAAGACATGTGCTAATCGCGTCCTGGACTCATTTCGTTTTCTCCCGCTCCTTCTCCACGATGAGCTTTCCCTTTTCGTATTGCACAGCCGGGATGAGAACCTCACCATTGTCGAGATAGACCAGTGGAACCCATGTGTCTCCGGCCCAGACTGAGTCTTGCTTTGTAGTCTTCGCGAGGTTGATTTTCAACTGAGCTTCCGCAACCACACCATCACGACCATACGGGAGGAAGTCGCCTTCGAACTTCGTACTTCCGTCTTTATCGGTTAACTTGCAACGGTTGTGCCCCTCGCTCACCCAGCACGACAACCACTGTCCCCGTGGTGCACCAGGAGCCCCTGTAGCAGGCGCTCTGAGGAAGACTGCGCTCTCAGGAACTCCCCGCGGCCGATGAGGAGTGGAGTTGCTCCACCAGTACCCACCCACCACTGCAACGATGATTGCCACGACTAGCACAGTCAGGACAGCAACGCTCTTTTCGAACAAGCTCAGTCGTTTCATAAAGCCGTCCCTCACTGGCATTGCTTCTTGCCTTTTTCATCGGTCCAGCAGATTTTGTGAGTCACCTTCTCCTTGGGAGTACGGCCTTGCCAGGTCCAGTTCTCGACCGCCAGTCGTGAGAGAAGCATGAACAAACGGTTTGGAATGATGCTGAGGTTCTTGTTTTCAATCGCATGTGCCGTGAGCAACCCAGCGATACAGAATGTCGCGCAGTTCTGGGTATTCACCTGATAGTCAGGAGCCTTACCTGCATCTGACAGCGCCTTCATCTGGTCCATCCAGTTCTGAAGAGCCATCGTGTCTGCGTCGGAAGTCTTGAAGTAATTGAACCCAACAGTGCTGGCAGGCTGGCCTTCGAAGTCAGCAACTTCCTTAGCTAACTGTTTGTAAGAAGCATCCGTCGGGAGTCCGTTCGATTGGAATTGAACTGGCGACAACTGTTTCTCACCGACTTCGCCAGGGCCGGAAGCGGCGTTGCCGCCCTTCGGTCCGAACCTAGCATACGTAGCAGACCCGTCGGGGTGAACCACGATTATTGCCTGGTGCCCTCCGCCGGGGACCCCATTCACAAGGTTGACTGCTATCGCGTCTTTCCCATCAGGATCGATGAACGTAAGCGGATTGTTGACCGCATACGAGTAGAGTTTCAGCCGCTGAGGATTTACGACGCGTAGCGGATTCATCATCACTGGGCAGGTGGCCCATGCAAGCCGGTTTTGCTTGCATGGGGACAGAGGCCATCAATCAGCATCGCCCCCTATGTTCTTGCGTTTTAGCGCCGTCGTCCACTCCGACGCGATCTCAACCCCATGCAAGCAACGGCGGCTTGCATGGGCCACCCGCCCGGTTTCGGAGTCGCGTTCTTTGCCGGTGAACTTGCAGGTTTCCAGCAGTTTACCTTCTCTTGCTGCATTCTTTCGTCAGACACGAAGGGTCGTAAACATACCCCTCGCTGCCCGCGAATTTGCAGTCCTTGGCGTCTCGCAAAGTAATAACCGCGCCAGGATGAAAGATAACCGGGTTTAGTTTCGGATCGGTACTGTCCGAAAACTTGCTGCCGCGAACAACATAGACACCGAATCGTAAGTGATCTCCAGTTTTTTTGCTGGCTCCGGGTGCTGAGATAACCACTGCATCAAGCCACTGAACAGCAGCTATTGGGCCGCTCCAGAAGCCTGGCGGCGGCCCTATTCTTTCCAGGCGAACGCAGAAGGAATTCGTGACCTGTTTCGACTTTGCTATCGCTGGCGACAGCGCCAATATAATCGAAAGCGCAACGGCAGAGCTAATTAACAGGAGCCGGTTGCATGGACGGAACGCTTTGTGTCGATGTAACTGATGGGACCTGTAAGTTGACATTTATTAGCTCCTTATAAAAGCTGAAGTTCACTTCAATTCGTGCCCCGGTTCCGCCGTTGGTCAGGGTAGAAGACTCTCCGATTCGTGGACCAAGGCCCTCTTGTATCCTCACCAAGTTCTCGTACTGGATAGCGGTTTGGTGAGCTTGGCCGAAGTTGTTTCCGTTGAGTAAACCTTGATACGCTTCTGTGGTTTCGTGGGTGGTCACTGATGCTGGCGAGAAGCCGCCCTTAGCGCTGCTCAACTGGTCTATGGAGTTGTAGTTGAGACGCTGATTACCGTGCCCTGAGAAGTCATAGTTGCCACCAATCACCTGATTGTGTGAATCCGCAGAGATCTTTACAGTGTGATTAGGGTCGCCAATGATCTTCGCGAATTGTTTTGCAACAGTACTCATCTCTTTCGGAGTACCGGTGATGTTGACTGCGCCACGCCTCCCTATAGCCAAGTTAATCCTGTCGCCTTCTGGGACTCTGCAATGTATCGGGCACACTGGTCACCGCTGCAATTGAGTTTGTGACCGTCAGGATCGTTCTTTGTGACCGGACTGTTTCGGACGTAAGCATACAAATTGAGGGACTGTGGATCTATTAGGTCCGCATACGGAACAGCAACAGGCTTCGCCGCCCAATCGGGGCTCATCCACCGTCCCATATTGCTGGCGTAGTATCTGGCTCCGAAGTAGTCCAACCCGGTTTCGGTATCGCGTTCTTTGCCGGTGAACTTGTAGTTCTGGTCGCAAGTATCTACATAAATCTGCCGCGTCATACCGTATGGAAAGAAATCTGCATCGTAGCAGACCACACCTGCTGCATCCGTCAACATGCGAGTGGTCCCGAGATGATCGGGCAAATAGTAGTACATTTGCGGATTCGTGGTTGCCGAGGAGATGTGTGCAACCCGCTTGCCGCCGAACATGATGTACTCGTCGGTGATCTGTCCGGTAGTGTCGCTCTCCGACAGCGCCGCCGATCCCACTCCCATCCAGTAGAGCCTGGTTCCAACCTTTGCGATGCGCTTTCCATCGCCGTCGTACGTGTACGCAAGCTGGCCACCTATTTCGATCAGCATGCTTTCATGGTCGTACTCGAAACCACCGTCAATCATGTTGCCGGCGGCATCATAGGAATGCGAGCCGAGTTGGTTC